>NZ_JBBAWK010000005.1:0-64589 GCF_040397215.1 Candidatus Limnocylindrus sp. | reverse complement strand
TCGCATGGAAGTCAAGATGGTCTGGCGAGAAGGTCGTGTAGATTGCCGCGGCAAACCCGATCGCGCCGACGCGCTCCAGCTGCAACCCGTGACTGGTGCTCTCAACGACTGCCGCCTCATCGCCAGCCTCCACCATCTCACGCAACGCGCGCTGCAAGGCGGGAGACTCTGGCGTGGTCTGGTGCGCAGCGGCCGCTCGCTGGGTGCCACCGATGCGGCTGATCGCCGTTGAGATCAAACCTGTTCGCAGCCCAGCTGCGGTGAGTGCGGTTGAGAGGAACGTTGACGTGGTGGTCTTACCGTCGGTACCCGTCACGCCGATTGCGATGAGCTCTTCGGCTGGATTGCCCTCCCACCACGCCGCCGCAACGGCAAGGGCAGCGCGCGCATCACGAACCACGACGAGCGGCACGCTCGCGACACCCTCTTGCTCACTCAATACCGCGACTGCGCCGCGCTCAACAGCGCTCTCAATAAATACTGCGCCGTCTGCGGTGCGGCCCGGGATCGCAACAAAGATGCCACCAGTCGTGACCAGCCGCGAATCGTGAGAGGGAGCGCTCGTGATGATCACGTCCGTCGATACGGGAGCGGCCAGGAGCTGCAACTCCTGCAGCCGTGCAATCAGTTCGCGCAGCGGACGGCGGCTCATCAGCGACCCCCTCGCACTCGGCCGAGCAGTGAACGCAGGCGGAGTGCACGCGGGCGGAGGACGGCGCGGTGTGCGCCCGCCATCGGCGTCCAGACTGCCCCGAACGACGCCTTGTGGGCGTAGAGGCCATGCATTGCGTCGCCCTCAACCGGAACATCCCGATGTCCAGCAACATCCACGCCGCCGAGATCGGTGATACGGCGCTCCCCCGCAGCAATCTTGATCGCCGTCCAACGCAGCAGGGCAAGCGCGCCAGGCGTCTCCTTTCGCGCGATGGGATCGTCACCCGATGCGTCGGTGGTGATGCGTTCACCGTGTCGCAAGATCACGATGAAGGCGACAAGTGCGCCAGCGGTGCCGCGGACGGCGAGGAGCTCAGCGCGTTCCGTTGCAACGAGTTGATCCCACCAGCGGATCATCGATGCCGATGAGCCGAGCGCGAACGATTTGCGCTGCGCCGTGGCCTCGAGTAGGAGCTGCACTTGGGCCCACAGTGCCGTGCGCTCAGGAGCAGGAGTGAGGTGCGTGATGCGTTCGGCAACGAACCCTGCACGCTCGGCGAGCGTGATGCGCTGGCGAGTGCTCTTGGTGATCCCCTCAAAGAGGTCAGCCTCCGATGTTCCGGTCGCGCTGGCGCGCAGCACCATCGTGTGTTGGCTCGGAAAGATCTCGTCGCTTTTTTGGAGTCCAGCGTTACGGAACGCAGACTCGGTCGCCTCACCAGCCGGCAGCCACGGATCCGCATCTAGTGCAACGAGGCCATACTCCGCTCCAAGCCAGGTTGCGACGCGCTGAATGCGCTCTGCAACAGCCACCGCCTGAGCGACCGTGGCGCCCCACGGAGCGAGTGGCCCACGCGGCGCATGCCCTTTGGGGAGGCCGAAGAGTGGGGCGCGATTCAGGAGGATGCCGAGTGGGGCGTCATCAGCCTCTAGAGCGATCGCTTCGCGTCCAAGTCTGGCTCGATAGGTGAGCCAGGCACTCCCCTGGTGTACGTCACCGCCAGGCGCATCGACGGCGCACGCGTCCCACGCGCGTTGTGCCTCAAGAGAGCCCAGATCAACGCGGCGGATCGTCATGCGCTCACCTCAGCGCGCAGCAAAATCGCGCGCATCCTCTTTGGCGCAAGTGGTGCGATGCGGCGGAACAGCGGGAGCGCCTCTCGTCGGCGCGCCAGAATCGTGAGGGCAACATAGGCGGCAAGTCCAACGACAGTGCCGAGTGTCGCAACCGCCGCACCCGGAACTACCCCCGAAAGGCGTGCGCCATCAAGGAGAGGCAGTGTGATCGCGGTCGCAAGCCCCGCCGAAAGGAGCGCGGCAATGACAGCAAAGAGGGCGATGCCGGCAACCGTGGCCGCGCTGAGGATCTGTTTGTGCGCAACCAACAGGGCAAGCAAGACCACCGCCTCAATCCAGGTGCCGAGAGGGAGTGACGTAGCAATGCCAGCAACACCAGCAAGCGGCACCCACAGGGTGGCCAGGGCGAAGATCACGAGGCTTCCGCCAATCTCGGCAATGGTGGGGCGCGCGGTATCGCGCAGGCCGTAGAATAGGCGCACCGCGACCGAGATCACCCCGTGCGCAACAAGGCCAATAAGGAGCAGCCGGAGTAGATCGGCGGTCGCGACCGCAGAGGCGTCATCGATGCTCCCGCCCACAACGAGACGCACTGCGTCATACGAGAAGAGTGCACCGAGCGCTGCGATAGGCGCCATCATCCAAACGACTGCACCGATGCTCGAGGTTGCCAACGTACGCACGGCAACTAGATTTCCGCGTGTAGCCTGCGCCGCCACCTTCGGCAGGATCGCGATGCCAATTGAAGAGGTGACCAAAGCGAGCGGAACCTGCAGGAGCGCGAACGCATACGACCAGATCGTGATCGCACCAGACCCAGTCGAGCCAGCGAGTGAGATGAGGTAGGCCAGCAGCAGTTGCACGATTAAGACTGAGCCAACGCGTGGCAGGAGCGAACGAAGGGCATCGCGCAGGAGTGGATCACGAAAGTTCGGTCGGGCAGGACGTAGGTTGCTGCGAATCAGCACGGTGCCAGCGATTGCAAGTACAGCGATCGCACCCGCTGCGGTACCAAGCGCTGGGCCATAACCTCCAGCGGCACGCCCACCAATCATCGCGCCGGCAATCGTCCCCGCGCTATACACCAGACCTGTGATTGCAGTAACGCCGAACTTTGATCGCGCTGCGGCGGCACTGGTGCAGATGGCGGAGAGTGCCAGCGCAATCGTGGCCACCAGCAGGATGACGCTGAGGTCTGCCGCCTCGCGCTGCTGGGCGCTCGGTAATCCACCCACCAAGAGGCCGCTGAGCCCACTTGCACCAACGACGACCACCAGCGAGAAGAGGCCGAGAAGGAAGAGCATGGTGACGAACACTGAGCCCACGAGCCGTTGGGCTCTGCGACGTTCGCCGCGCTCAAGGAGGGTGCTCAACTGCGGCACGAGGACGGTTGCAATAGAACCTGCGGCAACCAGCGCGAACACGATATCGGGAATGCGGAATGCGGCGAGGAATGGGTCGAGCGTTCCGGTCGCCCCAAAGACCGCAACGAGGACAGTAATCCGCGCCCATCCAGCGATGCGTGATGCCAATGCGCCGGCGGCGAGAACAGAGCTGCCATGCGCAATGCTTGAACGAGCAACGGGCTTACGTCGACGCCATGTCATGGCTTCGCCCCTGCACGTCGTGCGCGCGGGTGCGCCGACTTGTATAGCCCGCGTAGGCGCGTCGTTGAAACATGGGTGTAGACCTGTGTCGTTCCGAGGCTCTCGTGTCCGAGCAGCTCTTGCACGACGCGCAGGTCCGCGCCGCCATCAAGGAGGTGTGTGGCAAACGAGTGGCGCAACGTGTGGGGGTGAAAGGCCTCCGGCAGACCGGCGGCACGTGCGATGTCGTCAAGTCGCGCGCGCGCGCCACGCTCTCCGAGCGATCCACCGCTCCGATTCAAGAAGAGTGCCGCGCCCGGGGTAGTGGCGAGCGCAGCAAGCACAGGGCGGCCATCTGAGAGATACGCTTCGAGGGCACGGCGACACGGTGTGCCGAAGAGCGCGACACGCTGCTTGTCACCCTTCCCCGTCACCTTCACCTCACCGCGTCCCAGCTGCAGGTCGGCGAGCTTGATTGCCACAACTTCGGCAATACGTAGGCCGGCTCCGTAGAGCAGTTCAATCAGCGCCGTATCGCGAAGCGCCAGCCAGGCTGCGTTGCCCATCGCCGCCTGCGCGATGAGCTGCTCCACCTGCGCTTGCGACAAGACATCGGGGAGCCGCTTCTCACGCTTCGGTCGGGCGAGCGCATGCAGCGGATCCTTCGCCACACTCCCCTGCCGCACCCAGAATCGGTAGAAGGTGCCGAGAGCGGCGAGCCGCTGCTGCACGGTCGAACGCTCGCCATCTTCACTGAGGAGCGTGATGTAGCGACGTAGGTCAGCGCGACTTGGCGTGCGCCAATCAATCCCCTCTTCGTCGTACCAGGCGGTGAGCCGCTCTACCGCCGTGCGGTACGAACGTTCTGTTGCAGCGGAGAGCGCGCGTGCGCGCAGGTGAATGATGAACGGAGCAATTCGCGGGTCAGTCGCAGCAGAAGAGAGCTGCGCCACGGGAGCCGGTTCGCGGCCCCGACTCATTAGGCCGTTTCCACCAGTTCAGCGGGCGCCTCTGCGACCGACTCAACGGCGACAGGCTCCGCCGCGGGATCCTTGCTCTTCGCCTTCGCTTTAGCCTTCGGCTTCGCCTTACTCTTCGGCTTCGCCTTGGCCTTCGTCTTCGGCTTCGCCTTGCTCTTTGAAGCGGCCTTCGCGCCACTCTCGGCTGAGGCTGCTGCACCGCGTCGTGGGCGCTTCGGCACCCACGCGAGCGGATCAGGCTCACCGCCCGCAATCACCGATCCAACGGCAACCACCTCTGGCAGCGTCACGCGCGCGCCACACTTCGTGCAGACGCCGCCCTCATCGTCTTTACCGATTACGGCGCCACACTCGGCATGTGTCGCACCCGACGGACGTGGTCGAATCGTCTTGCAATCGGGGTAGCGGTTACACGAATAGAAGTAGGTGCCCCGCTTGTTGTTCTTCTTCGGGCCGAGCTTTCCGCCGTGCTCGGTGCCACAGACCGGGCAGAGCGCGTCAAACTCCAGCTTGAACTCTGCGGGAACCTCGGCCTTTGGAATGTATTTGCACTCTGGATACCGATCGCAGCCGAGGAACCAGCCGAAGCGGCTTCGTCGCTGCGCCATCTTGCCGCCATGTTCAGCACCGCACATTGGACACGGGAGGCCCGCGCCCTCAAGGGTTGGCGTGTCGCCGGATGGCGTGTCGTCGCCAATAACCTTGGAGAGCGACTTGCGCTCGGCATGCTCTGGATAGAGGGTGCAGGCGAGATACCACCCGAACCGCCCCAGGCGCTCCTCCATCGGATGCCCCTCTGAGCACTTCTCTTCGCTGGTGCGGTTACGGAACTCTCCGGCACCGATTGACTGCGCCTTCTCGAGAACGAGTGGGTCGAAGGTGCTCCAGAACTTCTGCAAGACATCGCGCCAATTCGCGCGCCCCTCTGCCACAGCATCAAGCTCCTCCTCCATGCCAGCGGTGAAGCCGAGGTCAACGAAGGCGGTGAAGTGCGTCGTGAGTAGGTCGCATACCGTTTCGCCGAGGCGCGTGGCGCGAAGGCGATTATCTTTGTCGCGGTCGACATATTCGCGCTCTTGAATGCGCTCAATAATGGCGGCGTAGGTGGATGGTCGGCCGATGCCGTACTTCTCGAGCTCCTTGACGAGCGTCGGTTCGGTAAAGCGCGGCTCGGACTTTGTGGCATGCGCCACACCCTCGACGGTTGCAACGCTCCCCTTCGAACCCTCGGGCAGATCGGGGACCTTCGCCTCAGCATCTTCTTCTTCGTCATCGCGACCCTCGAGATAGACCGCTGTGAAGCCTGGCTCAAGTGTTCGCGTCGCAACAGTCTTCAGGCGATCACTTCCCGCGCTCCAGATCAACGTCGTAGAGGCGGAGAGCTTGTCGGGCATCTGCGACGCAATTGTGCGGCGCCAGATCAGCGTGTAGACCTTCAGTTCGCGTTCGTCGATGTATGGCGCAGCGAGTTCGGGGGTGAGGGCGAGATTGGTTGGGCGAATCGCTTCGTGGGCCTCTTGTGCGTTCTTTGACTTTGAGGCGTACTGGCGGCCGCCCTCAACGATCATCTCTGGGCCAAATCGTTCACGGATCACCGCTGAGGCGTCGCTGATGGCCTGCTGGCTCAGCGTTGGCGAATCAGTGCGCATATAGGTGATAAGGCCGGTGCGCTCGCCGCCGATCTCCACACCCTCGTAGAGCTTCTGGGCGAGCTGCATCGTGACGCGCGAGCGGAAGCCGTGCTTGCGACCCGCCTCCTGCTGCAGTGTTGATGTGGTGAATGGCGGAACGGGGCGCTGCTTGCGCGTCCCCTCGCTTCGATCCACGACAACCGCGTCGGCACCATTGAGTCGAGTGACGGCAGCTGCTGCTACCTCTGGATCAAGCTCAAGGATCTCCCCCTTCTCACCGATGAGGGTGGCGGGGACGATCAGGTCGACAGCGCTGGCTGGGCGAATCCCAATTTCAACGGTGGTGTAATGACGCGGGATAAAGGCGCGGATGACGCGCTCGCGCTCCACAACGAGGCGGAGTGCCACCGACTGCACCCGCCCCGCCGAGAGCTTCGGCTTGACGAGTCGCGAGAGGAGCGGCGAAAGGCGATAGCCGACGAGGCGATCCAGGATGCGGCGCGCCTGCTGAGCGTTAACAAGATCGAGGTTGATCGCGCGGGGGTGGGCAAACGCCTCGAGGATGGCCCCCTTGGTGATCTCGCTGAAGGTCACCCGGCGTCGGTCCGCCTCGGGGATCCCGAGGGCCTCGGCAACATGCCAGGCGATCGCCTCCCCCTCACGGTCAAGGTCGGTTGCCAACCAGACGGAGGTTGCCTTCTTTGCGGCACGAGTGATGTCATCGAGGCGCTTCTGCTTATCTTCGATAATCTCGTAGACTGGCGTGAAGCCGTTCTCCACGTCCACCGCCATGCTCCCCTTCTTCGTCTTCTGGGGGAGATCCCGAATGTGCCCATAAGAGGCGAGCACGGTGTAATCGGGGCCGAGATACCGCTCAATCGTCTGGGCCTTGGCCGGCGACTCGACGATCACGAGGTTGGTGGCAGCCTTTGTCATGGGCGAGAGCGTAGCACCGCCCCCAGAACGCGCCGCCAACGGCCACCGCGCTGCTCTATCAGCCCGCGCAGGCTCAAGAGGGTCAGGGCCGCCACGAGTGCCCCTGGCAACTCCCGCGAGAGGTCGCTTAAATCGCCCTCGACGACCCCCTCAGCACCAGCTGCATCGACTCTCTGGAGGATTTCACGCTGCAAACCGGAGGCCTCACCCCCGACGGCGCTCGCTGCTACGGAGGCAACCTCCGAAGGCTCGGCAAAATAACATCGCAAGGACAGCGCACAGACAGCAAGCCACGCACGGAGGTCGGCATCCCCTGAAATGAGCACGGGCGAGCGCTCCTCTGTGAGACGCAAAGACAACTCCTGCGCGCGCTGGAGCCAGCGTAGGCCCCCCTCCGCTGTCGCTGCACCGTACGGGGCGCTCACAACCGCTACGGGGAGCCCAAGCCCTGCCGCCGATTCAGCGGTGATCAGCGCCCCGGAGTTCTCAGGTGCCTCAACGACAATGAGCCCGTCGCAGAAGGCCGCCAGGAGGTGGTTGCGGGCGGCAAAGCTCCAGGCGGCAGGCGGAGTGCCGACCGGTCGATCAGAGAGAAGTAGGCCCGCCTGCTGGATCTGCTCAGCAAGGCGCCGCGCTCCGTAGCGCAGCCCGAGCGGGGCGGGACTAGGAAGTACGGCGATCGTCTCCCCTCCCGCCTCTACGGCTGCCAAATGGGCCGCCTCGTCGATCCCCAGGGCGAGTCCCGAGACGATGCACCACCCAGCCCGCGCCACCTCAAAGGCGATGCGCCGAGCGGCTGCCATGCCGTGCGGCGAGGGGCGCCGCGTGCCGACGATCCCGATGGATGGTCTCCCAAGTACCTCGACCCGCCCCAGCGCCCAGAGCGGGCGCCGCCGATCTGCATCGGGGGCGAGCCCAAGCGCCTCGCTGCGCCGTTCTGGGATTCGCGGATCGCCTGGGTGCAGCGTGACCGCACTCACCAATGATCGCCGTGCAGATGGATCGCCTCCGCCACATCGGCGTCACCCACCACATCGCGGCCATCAAGGAGCGCCACCACCATCGCAATGCGCTCAATCTGACTCCATGCGCGTACGCCGAGACCCTCAACGGTTCGGCGCGTCGCAGGGGTCATTACGTCGGCACCTTCGGGTCGTTGCATCAAGGCGGCGCGGACCGATGTTGCGCGCTCGCGAGCAGCCAGCGTGGTGAGTTCGCCGCGCGGGAGCGCAGCAAGGGGCGTGCTCGGTCGGGCAAGCCGCACGCGTAGCGGGAATCGATCACGAATCGGCGCGGAGAGCGAGAGGCTCCCTCGCCGTCGCGCGCTAGGGAGACAGCGACAGGTGCCACTCGGATGCTCCAACTCGCCGCAGCCACAGGGATTCCCCGTGGCCGCCACGATCGCATCCGCAGGGAAGCGAACCGCGCGCCCCGCTCGAACTAGATCAACACTCCCCCGCTCAAGCGGTTCGCGCAACGCCTCAAGTGCGTCGCGCCGGAATTCACCGATCTCATCGAGCAGCAGGAGTCCACGATGTGCCCACGTCAGCTCGCCCGGAGTCATGCGCGGGCCTCCGCCGATGAGTCCCGCCACCGTTATGTCGTGATGCGGTGCCCGTAAGGGCGGTCTCAAGGAGAGCCCTACGGCGTGACCACCTGCGGAGGCGATGGATGCAACCTCGCTGCGCTCCTCCACAGCAAGGTCTGGGAGGATCTCATGCAGTGCCCGAGCGAGCATCGACTTACCCACGCCAGGCGGTCCCTCGAGCAGAATCGGGAAACGACCGCATGCTGCAACCAAGACTGCACGCGATGCAATCGGTTGACCGCGAATGCTCGCGAGCTCGCATGCAACCTCTTCGCTCGGTGCTGCTATCAAAGCGATCTCTGGCAAGGAGCGCGGGCCCGCGACTCTGCCATCGACCGCCGATGCAGCATCCGCGAGCGTTGCAACGGGAATCGCCTCGCCGCGGCACGGCCCTAGCAGCGTCGCCACGCTCGCCGGTAGCAGCACGCGATGCCCCGCTGATAGGAGTGGCAGGGCGAGTGGCAGTGCGCCAGGAACGTTGCGCACTCTGCCGTCGAGCGCGAGCTCACCGATCGCCGCCAGTGTCCCTTTGCCACGATGACGAATCTGGCCGCTGGCAAGCAGAATGCCGATCGCGATGGCGAGATCAAACGAGCCGCCACTCTTGCGTAGATCGGCTGGTGCGAGGTTGATTGTGATGCGACGAGCGGGCCAGGTGTATCCGGCCGCACGAATGGCGGAGCGTATGCGCTCGCGCGCCTCCCCTACGGCGGTATCGGGGAGTCCCACGATTCGTGTTGCAGGGATACCAGGGGCAACGTCAACCTCGACCTCAACGGGAACCCCCTCAATGCCAACGAGCGCGGTAGATGCGACGGAGGTTGGCATGGAGAGAAGATCACAGCGGCAACATACCGCGCACGTAGCGAGGGCTAGAGGCTTGCTGCAGCCTTTACGATCGTGTCGATCAGGCTCGCCGACCATCCCTCAAGTTCGTCCCTGCGGCGGAGTGCCTCGCTCACCGGCACGAGAGAGCCCGCAAGCTTATACGCCTCACGAATGTAAATAGCGGGCGTGGTCAGCGTGGCAAGGAAGACCACGCCAAGGTGCACGCGACCAACATCGTCACCATCGTCGTTCAGCAGTCCTAGCGGCGTGAAGTGCGGGAGGGTTGGCGTGGCAACCTCTTCGGCCCACTCTCGAGCAAGTGCGGCGCGAATGCCACCATCGTTTGGCGAGATGTGGCCACCCACGCCGAACGAGGCGCGACCGTGCAGTCGCTTGTCACTGCCACCAGCAAGGCGATCCATCCAGAAGAGCTGCACGTCGCCCGTAGGGGTCCCCTCGGGGCGATAGAGGGCCACCGCATAGGGGATCGGCTGCTTCCAGGAGGGATCCGATTCGAGCTCGCGCCGCGGACGCGCCTGGGCCAACCCGTCGAGGCGTGTGATCTCGCGCTCCCCCTCCTCCAGGCTGCTAAAGGCGCGGATCCCAGTCCATGCGCCTGCAGGGAGCGCAAGGCCGCGAGGGATGCCAAGGATCTCCTCATCGGCGCCCGTCGCCAACGGGTCAACGCTCACTCGCTCTCCATGAGCACCGCGCGCGCAGCGGCGAGGCGCCCCTCTAGGTCCGTGCGACCGATAATTGGGTCGTTCCCTGCGGCGGCCAGGCGCGCATCCCACTGCTCCAGAACGAGTCGCAGCGTCTTCAACTGACGGCGAACCTCGCGCGCGTTCGTTGCAAGAATGTCGGCGCCCATCGCCTCAGAACCACGTGCGAGCCGCGTGGCGGAGAGCCAACCGGTACCGGCAAGCAGGTGCGAGACCTTCCAGCCATCAGGCGCATCGGCAGCAGCACCGAGTGCCACCGTTTCTACGAGTGCTGCAGCCAGGAGGAGTGGCAGGTGGCTGACCGCGGCGGTGGCGGCGTCGTGAAGCTCCGCCTCAAGGGTCACCGGACGCGCACCGCAACTGGTTGCGAGTCGTTCAACGAGAGCGGCCGCTCCACCACCATTGGCGCCGGGAACAATGACCCATGGTCGCCCAATGAAGAGGTTGGCATCTGCCGCAGCAAAACCAGTCTCGTGGCTCCCCGCCATCGGATGGCCGCCGCAGAAGCGAATGTTGCGCACCGACGCCTCTCGCGCGATCCACACCTTCGTCGAGGCAACGTCAGTCACAACCGCTCCATCCGCGAGGCGACCAGAGCGGCGACAGATCACCAGCTCATCGAGAATTGCGGTCATGGCGATTGGTGGTGCGCAGAGAACCACGAGCGCTGCACCATCAACCGTTTCGGCGATCGAGCGACCAACGGTGTCAATGACTCCCGCCGCCAGCGCCTCTCGCGGTCCCGTCTGCGTTGGTGTCCATGCGGCAATCTCCAGGCCACTCTCATCAAGGGGGCCAGCCCCAGCAGGATCTTCACGCAGTGCCCGCGCAATGGAGCCGCCGATCAGGCCGAGGCCAAGCAGCGCTACCTTCACGGGCGGTCAGCCAACGGTGGCGATGGCGTCGAGTGCGCGAATGACGGCGCGGATGCCGCCCTCAAAGTTGCCGAGGTCCATCGACTCATTTGGCGCATGCGCATTGTCGTCGGGTGGCGTGAAACCGAGCAGCACAACTGGCAGGCCAAGCTCCTTCTGGAAGAGCGCGGCGATCGGAATGGAGCCACCTTCGCGAATGTAGAGCGGCAGCACGCCAAAGGTAGCCTCAAGGGCTCCCGCCGCTGCGTTGAGGTAGGGGTCGCCAAGGGGGGTGAGGAAGGCATCGCCGTTGCCGAGGTTCTGCACCTCGACCTGCAGTCCGGCAGGTGCCGCAGCGCGCAGCGCCGCCTCAACCTGTCGACCGATCTTCGCGGGATCCTGCGCGGTCACAAGGCGGCACGAGATCTTGGCGTGCGCATGCGCCGGGATGATCGTCTTGGAGCCGTCGCCCATGAAGCCACCCCAGATGCCATTCACGTCGAGTGTTGGGCGCCCACCGCGTCGCTCAACCGTGGAGTAGCCGCTCTCCCCCGCCGTAGCGGTGGCCCCGATCCCAGCAAGATAGCCAGACTCATCGAATGGCAACGCAGCAAATGCGGCGCGATCGGCTGGTGTGAGCGCAATCACATCGTCGTAGAAGCCGGGAACGGTGATGTGACCGCTCGCGTCATGCAGCGAGGCGATCATGGCGGCGAGAGCGTTGGCGGGATTGACGACGGAGCCGCCGTAACTCCCAGAGTGCAGGTCTACATCGGAGGCGCGCACATTGACCTGAAGGTAGGTGATGCCACGGAGCCCAACCGTCAGTGCGGGGCGGTTGCCATCAAAGAAGCCGGAGTCGCTGATGATCACGGCATCGCCGCTGCAGCGCTCTGGGTTCGCCGCCATCCACGACTCGAGGTTCACGGAGCTCGACTCCTCTTCGCCCTCAAAGAGGTACTTCACGTTTACTGGCAGAGTGCCGCGCGTGGTAACCAGCGCCTCGAGTGCGCTGAGGTGAATCACGATCTGGCCCTTGTCGTCGGCGGAGCCGCGACCGAGCATACGCCCATCGCGAACGATCGGCTCGAACGGGCTGGTCTTCCAGAGGTCGAGCGGATCTCCTGGCTGCACGTCGTAGTGGCCGTAGATCACTACGGTCGGGAGCGAACTATTCACGATCTTCTCAGCAACAACGATTGGGTGGCCGCCCGTTTCACTCACCTCAACGCGTTCTGCACCGATGCGACGGAGTTCACCAGCTAGCCACTCGGCAGCGGCACGGCAATCAGCGGCGTTCTCAGGGAGGGCAGAGACGCTCGGGATCTTCAGGAACTCTGCATACTTCGCCATCCGCGAGGTCGCGGTGGCGACAAGGTGCGCCTCCTCCGGCCCCTCTAGCCCCTTCCAGGCGAGCGTTGGGGCGTAGGACATCAGGCTGGCTGCCCCGCCGCTGCGCCCCCAGGGCCCGGCTTCACGTCCGGTTCGCTCTTTGGCTCGACCCTCGCAGCCGGAATCGAAACTCCCGCAGCACGAAGTCGATTGAGAAGGCCAGCGTAGGCAGCTGGCTTCGCGGGAAGTCCGGCGAACAGTGTCTCAAACGCCTCCCCCTCAACCGTCTCTTCCGTAATCAGTTTCGCCGCGAGGGCATCGAGGCGATCGCGATGCTTCGTCAGCACCTCGCGTGCGCGCACAGCGCCACGATCAATGATCGCGCGGACCTCTTCGTCAATCTGCTTTGCAACGGACTCGGAGTAATTCTTCTGCTCCGACATCTCGCGGCCAAGGAAGATCATCTCGTCCTGACGGCCGAGCGTGACGGTGCCCAACTTCTCGGACATGCCGAAGCGCGTCACCATCTTGCGCGCAAGATCGGTCGCCTTCTCAATGTCGTTTGAGGCACCAGTTGTCGTATCGCCAAAGACGAGCTGCTCAGCAACGTTGCCCCCGAGCATTGCAGCGATCTTGTCTTCAAATTCGCTCTTGCTCTGCAGGTAGCGGTCTTCAGTTGGCAAGTTCATCGTGTAGCCGAGTGCCATACCGCGGCTAATCACCGTTACCTTGCTAACCGGATCGCACTTCTCAAGGATGCGGCCGACCACCGCGTGACCACCCTCGTGGTACGCAATGATCTGCTTCTCTGCATCGGTGATCAGGCGGCTCTTGCGCTGTGGGCCGGCCATCACTCGATCTAGCGCCTCGGCAAACTCATCCATTCCGATGGTGCGCTTGCTGCGACGTGCGGCAAGGATCGCCGCCTCGTTCATGAGGTTTGCAAGATCAGCTCCGGAGAATCCTGGCGAGCGGCGCGCGATCTCTTCAAGATTCACACTCGTGTCAAGCGGCTTCCCCTTCACATGCACCTTCAAGATCGCGAGGCGACCCTTTAGGTCGGGGCGGTCAAGGACCACCTGGCGATCGAAGCGGCCTGGGCGCAGAAGTGCCGGATCAAGCACGTCTGGACGGTTCGTTGCGGCGATGATGATCACGTTGGTGCCCGTCTCGAATCCGTCCATCTCCACCAGGACCTGGTTGAGCGTCTGCTCGCGCTCATCGTTCGATCCGCCAATCCCAGCACCGCGCTGACGGCCCACAGCATCAATCTCGTCGATGAAGACGATGCACGGCGAGTTGCGCTTCGCCTGATCAAAGAGGTCGCGCACACGTGATGCGCCAACGCCAACAAACATCTCAACAAATTCAGAGCCCGAGATGCTGAAAAACGGCACGCCAGCCTCCCCTGCAACGGCACGGGCGAGCAGGGTCTTCCCTGTGCCTGGTGAGCCAATTAAGAGGACGCCCTTCGGAATCTTCGCGCCAAGCGCTTCAAAGCGCTCAGGGAACTTCAGGAATTCAACAACCTCTTCCAGTTCAACCTTGGCCTCTTCAACGCCTGCGACGTCGGCAAATGTCACCGGAATCTTGTGGGCAACGAACATCTTCGCCTTGCTCTTGCCGAAGCTCATCGCCTGGCTGTTCTGCCCTTGCGCGCTACGCATCATGAAGATGAAGAGGCCACCGATCAGCAGTACCGGAAGCAGGGCGCTGATCAGCAGGCTGAAGAGCTGGCCAGAGTCGTCGGGCTTCTTCGCGCCGAACGTCACGCTGTCAGGGTTGCGGCCACCAGCAACGGCGGCGGCGCGGACATCGTTGTAGACATCAGTCAGCTGCGTAGGGACCTGCACCTGGTAGCTCTCTGGTGGAGTGCCGATCTTGGTGATGGTCAGGATCTGCTCCTGCTGCACAACGGAGGCGACGCTGCCCCCACGGACTTCGGCCAGGAATGCCGAGTAGTCCTTCGTTGCAGCTGGCACAGGGGTGAGGAGGACGCTGCCGAGGAGCACGACGGTGCCCAGGAGCAGGATCAGCATGACTGCACCGTTTCGCAGAGCCTTTGGAATCATTAGGTCCCCTCCGTTCTCCGTCTTCCCTAAGGTTCATGGTAGCGAGGGCAGGAATCGAACCTGCTACCAAGGGCTTATGAATCCCCTGCTCTACCGGTGAGCTACCCCGCCGTGCCTCTGCATAGGATACCGAACGGCGCTCCCCCACGCACCACGACCCTGGAGCCTGCAAAGCAGGTGATCGGCTAGGCTCCAAGGATGTTGCGAATCCTTATCCTCTGCCACGGCAACATCTGCCGCTCCCCTCTCGCTGAGGTGCTCATCGAGGCGGCGATCAGCGCCGACCCGCTCCTCGCTGGGCACGTCGCAGTTTCAAGCGCTGGCACCTCAAACGAACATGCTGGCGAGGGGATGCATACCAACAGCGCCGCCCTCTTGAGCGCGCGCGGCCTGCGAAGCACCCATCAGGCGCGCCTCTTTACGCCAGCTCTCGCTGCGACCCTCGATCTGGTGCTCGCCGCCGATCAAACAAACCTACGAAACGGGCGCAGCATCATCCGCATGGCAGAGAGGCAGCCAGAGATCCGTCTGCTCAGGGACTTTGACCCAACCGCAGTTGGTCGCGATCTCGACGACCCGTGGGGGCACCCGCCAACAGCATATGAACGTACCGCCACGGAGATTACGGCGGCGATTCCTGGCCTACTCGCGGAGCTCCGAGACCGGCTCTAGCGCTACTTAAATGAGAGGATCGCGTCCACGAGAACACGGTCGAAGGCGTCGGCATCAACGCCAACCGCCACATCCACGTCCGGAGTGCGTCCGCGCTGCTTCAGGCGATCGCCATACCAGTCGGTAATCGTTCGGCCGCGCGCAAGGTCGCCGAGCTCAACGTCAACGGCGGCATGCACCAGCGCCAGCAGGTTCGGCACCGCAAGGTGCGCCACCGCCACGGCATCATGAACGGCCGAGGCTGGCCAGTCGTAACGGTCCTTATGGAAGATCGCATAGAAGCGCAGCAGGTCGGCGAAGATCTTTGCGGGCAGCGTCCCCGCCGCGTCGAGCCGCTTCATCGCCGCTTCGCCCGTAAGGGCGCGGTGCGTTGCATCGAGGCAGACCATGGTGATCGGAATCCCTGAAGCAAAGACGATCGCTGCAGCATCAGGATCAACATACGAATTGAACTCCGCCGATGCGGTCACATTCCCCTCAGCGATCGCACCACCCATCCAGCAGATGTGGGCGATCTTCGCCTTCAGTTCAGGATGGTCTCGGAGCAGGATGGCAATGTTCGTCAACGGGCCGAGGGGAACCAGTGTCACTGGCTCGCTCGCCTCACGAAGCAGGGTCGCAATCAGGTCAACTGCACCCGCTGCGTGCTCAAGGCCTGTTGGCTCTGGCAGCTCCGCGCCGTCAAGCCCCGAGTCACCGTGCACATACGGCGCGACCCAGAGTGGTCGCACGAGTGGCACAGCGGCGCCAGCGGCAACACGCACCTCGTTGGCGCCAAGAAGAGCCAGGGTGCGGCGCAGGTTCTCGTAGGTCTTTGGCAGCGAGGCGTTGCCAGCAACGGCGGTGACGCCGAGCACCTTCAGCTCCGGGCGGGCAAAGGCAACGGCGAGCGCCATAGCATCGTCGTGACCAGGATCGCAGTCGATGATGATCGGCAGCGGCTTCGCAATCGTGCCGAGTGGGGCCCGTCGCGGGGAGGGCGGAAACGGCGTTGAGAGCGGGAGTGGATTCGGCTTCAGCTCGCTCATGGGAGCTTCGAGTAGATATCTACCATCTCGTCTGCGAATCGCTTGCTATCGATCGTCAGCCCCACGTCGCAATTCGGCTCGAGCTTGTCGCGCTTGAGGCGGTATGGATTCGCATCGCCAATCGTGCGACCGCGCGCCGGTCCCTGCGTTGCGTCAACAACAACGTGATAGCGCGAGACGCCCACAAGATCTGGGATAGCAAGGTGCAGCACCGCCACGGCGTCGTGAATGGCCATCTTCTCGCCTTGGCCCCATGCTGCGGAGCGGTCAAACGAAAACTTCAGGAGCTCGGCCGCTACCTTCGCCGATGCGCCAGGGAGTGCCGCGAAGCGCTCGAGAATGGAGCGGTCAAGAGTCGCATGGTGGGTCACATCGAGGCCAATCATCGTGATCGGCAGGCCGCTGTTAAACACAATCTCAGCTGCGGTTGGGTCGGCATAGATGTTGAACTCCGCCGAGGCAGAGGAGTTCCCCTCGCCGACCGAGCCACCCATCAGACAGATATGCGAGATCTTCGGCGCCAAGTGTGGGTATGAACGAATAAGCAGGGCGATGTTCGTGAGTGGGCCAATTGGCACAAGGACCACAGGCTCTGCGGATGCAGCGAGAGTGCGCGCCATGAGGGCAACCGCCCCCTCCGGATCTGCCTTGCGAGCAGCCGCTGGGATTGTTGTCGTGCCAAGGCCAGTTGCACCGTGAATATCGGTTGCGCGCTCAAGTGGCCCGGAGAGCGGTCCGGCGGCACCTTCAGCAACTGGCACATCACCAGCACCGTAGAGCTGCAACAGGCGCAGTGCGTTCTCTGTGCAGTGGCGAACATCCGCGTTGCCGCCAACGCTGGTAACAGCAAGAAGGTTCAACTCTGGTCTCACCACCGCACAGGCAATTGCCAGCGCGTCATCTAGTCCAGGATCGCAATCGATGATGATTGGCAGCGGCTTATTTGGCGTGCCAACTGGAGCGACCCGCTGAGTTAGGCCAGCCTCAGGAAGACGAAACAGTCCTACGGACGCCATGCTCGCCGCTCCTTATCCCTGGTCGTACGGTCGACCAGCCGACGCCGGAGCACGAACGCGACCGATGAGCCCGGCGACCACAATGATTGTCACGACATATGGCATCGAGAGCAGGATCTGCGGTGGCAGAGAAACGCCGAGGCCCGACAAGAGAGTCGTAGCGGCGGTGGTCATACCGAAGATCAGCGACGCGCCGAATGCGTAGATTGGGTTCCACGCACCGAAGATCACCGCAGCGAGCGCGATGAAGCCCTTACCGGCGCTCGTGTTCACGCCGAAACCACCAGTGCCGCTCAAGGAGATGAAGCTGCCGGCAAAGCCTGCAAGAAGACCAGCGATGAGCATGGCGCGATAGCGAAGCTTCACCACGTCAATGCCGACCGTGCCTGCAGCGTTTGGCTGCTCACCAGCGGCACGGAGGCGTAGGCCCCAACGTGTTCGATAAATCATATAGGTGAAGAAGAGTACGAGGCCAACGGAGAGGTAGAAGTATGGGCTCAGCGAGAAGAGGATCGGTCCCAAAATCGGAATCTCAGAAAGGACTGGAATCTTCATTGGACTAATGCCGATCGGACGATTGAACTCACTATGTGGCTGCAGCACGCGCAGGTAGGCGAACGTTGTCACGCCAACGGCGCCGATGTTGATGACGGTACCAGCAATGATCTGGTCCACCTTGTAGCGAATGCCGAGCCAGGCGAGGAAGAGGCTCACCCCGGCCCCGAAGATTGCGCCCGCGAGCGGGCCTGCTATCGCGATGCCCGTGATGCTGGACGCAATCGAGCCAATCATTGCGCCGAAGAGGAGCTTCCCTTCAATGGCAATGTTCAGGAATCCGCTGCGCTCTGCCACGATACCCGCGAGTGCGCCGATGCCAACCGGGATAGCGTAGCTCAGCGTGCTGGTGAAGAAGACGGTGAGGTTTGCCGTGGTCCCATCAAGCAGTCGCGCGAGTAGCGCGAATACCAGGATGGGCGATATGAGACCGATGGCGAGGCGCCACTTGAACGAAGCACCGCGCACGAGCTGCAGCCCAGCCATAGCGCCGAAGCCCGCCGTAACGGCAGCCCAGAGAAGAACGACAGGGATACTGAACGAGATTTCTGTTCCACCGACCTTGTCGGCCCAGAACGCGAACTTCCCTTCAACCCCTGCTGAGCCCGAGGTAATCGCGAGGGAGAGCAACGTGAAGAAGGCAAATAGGCCAGCGCGCACACGTGATGCAATGAGTTGCTGATGTGCATCTGCGCCCTCACCCGCCAAAGATGTGCCGGAACGCTTCGTGGTTGCCGCTAGGGCAGCCTTTGATCGCGATGGTGCCGCAGGCTTCTTCTTAGCGCTCACGTTGCCTCCTCGGGTACTCACTTCGACACCGCACGAGGGCGTCGGCGGAATGGGTTCTTCAGGATGCCCAACGTGAGGTCTGGCGCCGCAATAAATGCGATGACGAGCGCCTGAATGAAGAGCAGCATTTCGATCGGGATGCCCGTTTGCACCTGCATGAGGCTGCCACCATGCTGCAGGAGTCCGAAGACCAACGCCGTGGCGACAACGCCACTTGGTCGGGTCCCCCCTACGAGCGCAATCGCAATGGCCGTAAAGCCGACACTCCCTGCAATTCCTGGCGAGAGCTGCTTCACGGTGCCGACTGCAACAATTGCACCACCGAGTCCCGAGATCGCTCCCGAGATGAGCATGGCGGTAATGATGGAGGTGGCTGCGCCCATGCCCGCGTACTTGGCGGCGGCAATGTTTAGCCCAGCAGCACGCAGCTCAAATCCGCGCGTGGAACGGAAGAGGAACCAGCTCACAGCCACAGCCGTCAGGAGGGCGACGATGATGCCAATGTCGAGGCGAAGGCTTGCGATTGGCAAGATGCCGGGGAAGTCCACGAACTGGCTGAGCTCTTTCGAGACTGGCTGAATCCGCGGTGGCTTTTGGATGAATTCAAAGTTGGAGACGAGGAAGAAGACGAACTGCCCGGCGATGAAGTTGAGCATGATCGTGGTGATCACTTCGCTCGCACCAACACGCGCCTTCAAGAAGCCAGGGAGGAAGGCCCACGCCGCTCCACCGATGAGTCCAAAGAGCATCACCAAGATGATGGCTACGGGGGCGGGAGTTACGCCGCCACCAAATACGAGTGCCGCTAGGGTGCCACCAACGGCACCCATGGTGAACTGACCAGCGCCACCAATGTTGAAGATGCCCGTGCGGAAAGCGACAGAGACGCCAAGCCCCACAAAGATCAGCGGCACTGATGCAACGACACTCTCAACGAGAGGACGAAGGGCGCGCGCCCAGATCAAAATGTCGCCATTCGATTCAAGCGCTTTTTGGATCGTGGCTGGGTCGCCAAACGCCCCGCGAAAAAGCGCGCTGTATGCGACTGCCGCCCGGCCAATGCCGAGGCTTAGGGCTCCAATTGGGTCAGAGAGCAACTTACCGAGCACCTCAAGGTCGGTGAAGACGATAAAGAGAGCGCCTACCAGAAGCGCGACGGAGATTGAGAGTGCAGGAACTCGTATCTTCAGGCCAAACTTCTTTAGGGCGTTCACTTGGTAATACCTCCCATGAGCAGTCCGACGCGCTCACGCGTTGCCTGCTTGGCATCAAGAATTCCAACGATACGACCCTCGTACATTACTGCTACACGGTCACCGAGCGCGAGCACTTCGTCGAGCTCGGTGCTCACAATTAGAACCGCAGCACCGGCGTCACGCTGCTCAACGATTCGGCGATGGATGTACTCAATCGAGCCAACGTCGAGTCCGCGAGTTGGCTGCGCAGCAATAACCAGTCGAACATTGCGACTGAATTCTCGCGCAACGATCACCTTCTGCTGATTGCCGCCTGAGAGCGAGCCGATGTCAGTGTTGATGGATGGCGTTCGTACGTCAAAGTCCTTAACGGCCTTCTCAGTTGCGGCCGTAACAGCCTTGCGATTCAGCAGTCCGTTCTTGCTGAACTCTGGCAGGTGGTATGTGTTGAGGATGTAATTCTCCGCGACCGTCATCCCCTTGATCATGCCGTCGCGATTGCGGTCCTCAGGGATGTGGGCGACCCCGGCCATCGCAATCTCGCGTGGAGAGCCAGCGTGCAGGGGCTCCTTCTCAAGAATGACAGTTCCCGAGTCAACGAGCCGCAGACCGGTGAGCGCTTCAACCAACTCGGTCTGACCGTTCCCCTGCACCCCTGCAACTGCCAGAATCTCGCCACTGCGCACTTCAAACGATACGTCGTTCACGGCACGCCCACCGGCGTCGTTCAAGACATTCAAGCCCTTGACCTGCAAAATTGGTGCGGCAACGTGAGACTTTGAGCGACTGACGGTGAGCTGGACCTCGCGCCCCACCATCATCTCGGCGAGCTTTGAGGCGGTCGCCTTCTTCGGAGTCGTTTCACCTGCAACAGCGCCGCGGCGCAGTACGGTGATCTTGTCGGCAACGGCGATGACCTCGTTCAGTTTGTGGGTGATGAAGATGACCGAGGTGCCGCCCTTGGCGAGCCCACGAATGATCTCGAAGAGTTCTTCCGTCTCCTGGGGGGTCAGCACAGCCGATGGCTCATCGAGGACAAGGATGTCGCTCTTGCGATAGAGCGCCTTGAGGATCTCAACGCGTTGGCGCACACCCACCGGGAGTGATTCGATCTTCGCATCTGGATCTACATGGAGGCCGTGCTTCTTTGAGAGCTCAACGACCTGCGCGCGCGCAGTGGCTCGATCAAAGATGCCAAGTGGACCCTTGGTTGGCTCGTTACCGAGGACAACCGACTCAGTGACGTCGAAGACCGGGACGAGCATGAAGTGCTGATGCACCATGCCGATGCCGGCATCGATGGCTTGGGCAGGATCGCGGAAGATGCGCTCCTTGCCATCAATAAGAATCTTTCCGGAGTCAGGGCGATAGAGGCCCGAGAGGATGTTCATGAGCGTGGTCTTCCCTGCGCCATTCTCACCGAGAAGGCCGAGAACCTGCCCCTTGTCAACAGAGATGGAGATTCGGTCGTTAGCGAGAACACCAGGGAACTGCTTCGTAATCTTCTGCAGTTCAAGCCTCATACGACGCTGGCCCCCCTACTCTGCCGCTGTATTGCCAGAGATACTCTTCCGCCCGGATGCCGAAGCACCCGGGCGGAGAGCGACTACTTCATCGCCGAAGCGATGGAGAAGTACTTACTTCTTTGCCCAATCAAGGACAACAACCGAGCCGTCTTCGATCGCAGCCATAAGGGCCTCGACCTCTGCCTTGAGCTCAGCGGTTACGAGCGTGCCGAAGGTTGCAGTCCATGCAGCCTCTGTGCGATTAAGAGTGGCGATCTGAACGCCACCGTTCTTGAGCGTGCCAACGTAGTTGGTACCGCCCAGCTTGCCTGCGTAGCTGGAGTTCACAGCCGTGATCACTGCAGCACCGATGTTCTTCTGTGCCGAGGTCAGGAGTGTTCCGCAATACTCAGGAAGGCTGACGCACTGGTCAAGGTCCACACCGACCGAGTACTTGCCCGCATCCATCATTGCCTGATAGGTGCCGTTGCCCGTGGTGCCCGCAACTGCGTGCACAACGTCAGCGTTCTGGCCCATGAAGGCCTCGGCTGTCGCCTTACCAAAGTCCACGTCGTTGAACGGCGAGGTGCTTGGGTTGAACGTACCGGTCTTTGCAACTGGATCCCAGCCCAAGACGGACGTAGCAACGCCCTTCTTGTCGGCGTAGTACTTGGCGCCAGCGACCCAGCCATCCATGAACTTGGTTACGCCTGGGTATGGTGCTCCACCGTAGGTTGCGATGACGTGGGTCTTCGAGATGCCAGCTGCCAAGTAGGCGGCGAGCATCGAGGCCTCGTCGATCTGGAAGTCGATACCGGTGAAGTTCGCCGGAATCGTGCCATTCTCAAGCGTCCAGGTTGCGTCTACCCAGCCGAATGCAATCGCTGCATTCTCTGGAGCAACGACGGCAGCCTGCAGGGCGGTGCCCTGGTTGTAGCCAACGGCAATCACGCTGTTGCAGCCCTGGTCGATCAACTGCTGAATGTTTGGCGCGTAGGACGCGTCATCAACAGCGGTCGTGTAGGCCGTCTTGAACCCTTCAGCTTCGAGTGCCTGAAGGCCCTCGTATGCCGACTGGTTGAAGTTCTTGTCGGCAGGTCCGCCCGTGTCCAACGAGAGGCATGCCTTGTACTTGGCCTTCCCGGCATCGACGGAAGCTGACGGCGAAGCCGTCGAGCCACTGCACGCTGCGGCGAGAAGAGCGAGAACGGTGAGGAGCGCGAACATTCGCGTCTTCATATGTATGTAGCCCTCCGCTATTTCCTTTTGCTCAGACGCCCACGGCGACGAGCGGGTCAGCCATTTGGTGACCGTGGCGGCATTGTGCCTCATAACAGAGCGGTATGCGCACCTAAAGCAAATTGGTAGCGAGAGGAGGGTGTGGCTTTGTTACAAACCCCGCTGCGAGAGCCACGTCTCAAAGGCATTCCTGAGGCGAACTTTGGTTCCTTCGTCCACGAACGCGAAGTCGTAGCCTGTTCGCGCCACGGCAATCAGGTCTGATGCGGGGAGCCCCAGCCGACGATGGACATGGAGGTACTCCTCGGAGAGGGTGACGTCGCTCACCACCAGGTCGTCGGTGTTGAGGGTGATCGGCACGCCGCGTTTGCGCAGCTCGGCAATCGGAAAGTCACCGTAACCGGGAACTATGGCGGCCTGGGTGTTGCTCGTCGGGCATAGGTCGAGGGAGACGTTGCGCGCTGCGAGCTCGGCGCACAGTGCTGGGTCGTCAACCGCGACACCGCCGTGCGCAATCCGCGCGGGCTGCACCTCAAGTGCGCGACGCACCTGCGCAGCGCCGCCCCACTCCCCCGCGTGGAGCGTGATGGCGAGTCCGCCGGCACGCGCGATGTCGAATGCCTCTTTGAAGGTGAGTGGGTCGGGGAAGGCCGCTTCACGACCGGCCAAGTCAAACGCAACGACGCCGAGGTCTTGTGCGGCGGCTGCGGCGGCGGCCAAGTTGCGATTCTCTTCCAGCGAGTGCGAGCGGAGGGCGGTGATGATCAGGCGCACTTCAATTCCGGTCTCTGCCGCCGCGCGGCGCGCCCCGGCCGCCACCGCGGCGATCACCTGTGACTGCGTGAGCCCCTTTGCGGTGTGCAGGTGTGGCCCCCAACGCATCTCAAGATAGGCAACGTTCTCTGCTGCCTTCGTTCGCACCAGTTGTTCCGCGGCGCGATCGAGCGCCTCGGCATCTTGCAAGAGGGCGATGGGCAGGTCGAATGCGCGCAGCAGGTCGGCCTGATCGGCGCAGCGCTCAGGGGCGACGAGCGCGGCGCGCATCCCAGCCCAATCGCGCGGGGCATCAACGTTGCGCGTTGCGGCAAGTTCAAGGGCCAAGGCCGGATCCAGTGAGCCATCAAGGTGGAGATGCAGCTCAGGCTTCGGCATCTCAAAGAAGAGGCGACGCGCATCATCGGCACGCTGGAATTCCACTGCTCCCCTCCCCTCGCGTTGACTCGCAGGCTGCGCACCCGCCTGCGCAACTCCGCGAGAGAGAGGATACTCCCCCGTATGACCTCGTCACTACCCGTTGCGACAGATTCACGAGCGCTTGGGGCCTGGCTCCGCGACGCGACCCCCGTCGACCGCGTGGGCATTGAGGAGCGTGTCGCCACCCTAAAGACCCGGTCAATTAAGAAAACTTCCAAGGTGTGGGCGCTCCGCCTGGCGCTGAGCATGTGCGACCTCACCACCCTTGAAGGGAGAGACACGCCTGGAAAGATCCGCCAACTAGCGACCAAGGCGATGCGCCCACTCCCTGGCGATGCGTCAATGCCCTCGGTCGCAGCGCTCTGCTGCTATCCAGACCTTGTTGGTGTGGCGAAAGAGGCGCTCCGGGGGAGCAGCGTCAAGGTTGCCGCCGTTGCCACCGCCTTCCCGAGCGGCCGCTCGTGGATCGACCTCAAGATTGCCGAGACGAAGTACGCCGTTGCTGCCGGTGCCGACGAGATTGACATGGTGATTGACCGTGGCGCGTTCCTGGCTGGCGACTACGCCAAGGTGTGGGACGAGATCGTCGCCGTGAAAGAGGCCTGCGGGCCCGCGCATCTGAAGGTCATCCTTGAGACAGGCGAACTTGGTACCTACGACGATGTGCGACGCGCATCGGCACTGGCGATTGCCGCGGGTGGCGACTTCATCAAGACCTCAACCGGTAAGGTCACACCGGCGGCGACGCTCCCGGTGACGCTCGTCATGCTGGAGACCATTCGCGAACATTGGAATCGCACCGGCAAGGTTGTTGGCATGAAGCCAGCCGGCGGGATTCGCACGGCAAAAGAGGCGATCCAATACCTAGTGGTCGTACACGAAACGCTTGGACCTGACTGGCTCACCCCCGACCGCTTCCGTTTCGGCGCATCGAGCCTGGTCAACGACCTGCTGATGCAGCTCGAAAAAGAGGTGACGGGCGCCTACGCCGATCCGGACGACTTCACGCTCGACTAGCGCCTAGGCCCATCCGCCCCGCGCTGGGCCGGGCGTGACGGCTACGAGCCGATTGGGTGCCAGACGGTCTTCATTTCAAGGAAGGCGGTGATGCCGTCGATGCGCTCGCCGCGCTCGCCATCAAAGGCGTCGGCGCGGTCCTTCACTCCATGTGGGCGACGTGCGACTCGGGCGACGTGTTCGGCGGCACCCTGCTCCGCCTCGACGAGCAGTGCGTCGGGGCAGCCCCACAGGTCGTACCCATCGATATCGGCGTGGCGCACCAGGTGCGGCAGCAGTTCCGCCCGACGCGCGGTGATGATGTTCACCACGCCCGCCGGCACATCGCTCACGGCGAGCGTTTCAGCCAGGGTGACGGCGGGGAGTGGTGCCGATTCGCTCGCCAACACAATCGCCACATTGCCTCCAGCGAGGATGCCGCCAAGACGCGAGACCAGGCCAAGGAGTGGCGAGGCTTCAGGTGCGATGGAGGCGATGACGCCGGTTGGCTCTGGGAGGGTGAAGACGAAGTGCGATGAGGCGACAGGATTGGTGCCACCAAGCACAGCGGCGAGCTTGTCGGGCCAGCCCGCGTACCAGACCATGCGATCAATCGCGGCGGAGACCTCTGCTGCCGCGTCGGACTTCGATGCGCCGTGATTGATCAGGTCATCGCGGAATTGGGCCGCACGACCCTCCATCAGTTCGGCAACGCGATAGAGGATCTGCCCGCGCACCATTGCGGTGCGTGCGGCCCACGGCTCGGCGGCGATGCGCGCAACGCGCACCGCCTCACGCAGGTCCTTGCGCGAGCCGCGTGCAATGTTGGCGACGCCGCCCTTTGCGAGTTGAGCCTCTTGGCTTCGACCAGATTCGCTCCGCGGGAACCCGCCACCGATATAGAGTTTGGCGGTGCGTCGCACCTCAAGACGCGCGGCGCCATCTGACTCAATCGCCAGCGGGAGGTTGAGCCTCTCGGTGCGCTTTGACCTCTTCCCCATGACTAGGAGCTCCTCAGATAGGCGTGCAAGCCCTGCATGCCGCCCTCACGTCCGTAGCCAGACTCTTTGTAGCCACCGAACGGCGCAGTTGGATCGAAGCGGTTGAAGGTATTCGCCCAGACCACGCCTGCCTTGAGGGCGCTAGCAACCTGCAGGATGCGGCTCCCCTTCTCGGTCCAAATGCCGGCGGAGAGTCCGTACGCCGTGTTGTTTGCCTTCTCAATCGCCTCATCCACGGTGCGGAAGGTGATGGTGGCCAAGACGGGTCCGAAGATTTCCTCGCGGGCGATGCGATGGCTCTGCGCCACATTGGTGAAGAGGGTTGGTCGGTAGAACCAGCCGCGTGTTGGTAGGTCGCAGGCGGGCTGCCAAATCTGGGCACCCTCGGCGACGCCGCTCGCAACGAGCTCACCGATGCTCTCCATCTGGGCTTTCGAATTGATTGCCCCGACGTCGGTGTTCTTATCCATCGGATCGCCGATGCGCAGCATCGACATGCGGTCGCGCAGCCGCGCGAGGAACTCTTCGGCAATGGACTCCTGAACGAGGAGGCGACTGCCAGCGCAGCAGACCTCGCCCTGGTTGAAGAAGATGCCGTTGACGACGCCCTCAACCGCCTGGTCGAGCGCCGCATCTTCGAAGACGATGTTCGCCGCCTTGCCACCGAGTTCGAGTGTCAGCCCCTTCCCCTGCCCGGCGATCCCCTTGGCGATGGTGACGCCGACCGAGGTGCTGCCGGTGAAGGCGACCTTCGCGACGCGTGGGTCGGTGACGATCGACATGCCGGTGCTCCCCGGGCCCGTGACGATGTTGACGACGCCGTTTGGCAGCTCGGCCTGGCGGCAGACGTCGGCGAAGAGGAGCGCGGTGAGCGGCGTCGTTGAAGCGGGCTTCAGGACAACGGTATTGCCGGCCGCAAGTGCCGGAGCGATTTTCCACGCCAGCATGAGGAGTGGAAAGTTCCACGGGATCACCTGCCCGACGACACCATGTGCCTCGGGTCGGCGGCCAGGAACGGCGTACTCCAGCTTGTCGGCCCAGCCGGCGTAGTACCAGAAGTGCGCGGCAGCAAGGGGTACATCCACGTCGCGCGACTCACGGATCGGCTTCCCCGAGTCCATCGTTTCGGTGACGGCAAACTCGCGACTGCGCTCCTGCAGGATGCGACTGATGCGGTAGAGGTACTTCGCCCGTTCGCGTGGGTGCAACTTCGACCAGACCTTGCGGTAGGCGCGGTCGGCGGCCTCAATGGCGCGGTCAGCGTCGGCGGGGGTCCCCTTCGCGATCTCGGCGAGGGGCTCCTCCGTGGCCGGGTTGTAGGTGATGGTGACCTCGCCGCCAGAGGGGGCGCGCTCCTTCCCGTCGATGAAGAGGCCGTAGCGCTGGCGAATCGTGACGATCTCGCGGGACTCTGGGGCCGGGGCGTAGGCCCACGGGCTACTGCCGGCTAGGCCAGAGCTTGCTGGCGCCACAATTGCTGCGGGGGCGGGGGTTGTCACGCTGACGGCGCGCGTAGGGGTGCGTCGAGGTTTAGCGCCCTTCGGTGACTGATCGCTCGGCATTGGTGCATCCTAGCGCGCCATCCACTTCCAGCGGCCCAGCGCATCGTCTACCCTTCGCGCATGACAAGTCGCGCGCCACGAGCAACTCCCCCGTTCACCCCAACGATGCTCATTGACGGCGCCTCGCGTGGGGCTGCCAGCGGGCGAACCTTCACCCTGCGCCACCCCGCCACTGGCGCTGTGATCGGCGAGATTCCCCACGCCGCTGCCGCCGACGTTGACGCCGCCATCGCTGCGGCCCGACGAGCATTTGATACCGGAGGCTGGCGCACGACACTCCCCGCCGAACGCGCCCGACTCCTTCTCGCCCTCGCCGACGCGGTCGAGCGTGAGGCGGATCACTTCGCCGATCTCGAGGTGTGGCAGACGGGCACCGCGCGCAAGTTGCGACGCGACGGCGACATTCCTGCGGTCATCGACCACCTGCGCTACTTCGCTGGCGTCCTGCGTACCCCCGATGGTATCGCCGCCGGTGAGTACACCGGCAACCACACCTCGATGATTCGGCGGGAGCCGATCGGCGTTGCCGCGCTGATCGCGCCGTGGAACTATCCACTCGCGATGGCGGTCTGGCAGGCGGCGCCCGCGCTGGCTGCTGGTAACACCGTCGTCATGAAGCCGGCGAGCGCCACACCGCTCGCGGCGCTGCGTCTCGCAGAGCTGGCGCGCGAGGTTGGCTTCCCTGCTGGCGTCGTCAATGTCATCACCGGGCCAGGTGCCGAGGTCGGGGCGCAATTTGCCGCAGATCCGCGCATCGACATCATCGCCCTCACGGGCGACAGCGCCACTGGTCGAGAACTGATGGCTGCTGGCGCGCCAACCCTGAAGCGTCTGCATCTAGAGCTTGGTGGCAAGGCACCGTTCGTTGTCTTCGCTGATGCCGACATTGAGGCCGCCGCGCGAGGGGCGATCGCTGGGGCCTTCGTTAACGCTGGTCAGGACTGCACCGCGGCCACTCGCCTCTACGCCCAGAGCGAGATCTTCGACCGCCTCGTGGCCCGCATTGCTGAGCTCACCGCGCAGGTGCGCATCGGCGATCCGTTCGATCCCGCGACAGACCTCGGCTCGCTCATCTCGCGCACCCACCGCGATCGAGTCGCTGGCTACGTTGATCGCGCCGTTGCCGCAGGGGCACGGATCGTGGTGGGCGGCAGTGCGCAGCCGAAGGGCGTCCCAGCCGAGGGTGCCTACTTCGCGCCAACGCTCATCGTCGGCGCGCAGCAGTCCAGCGAGATCGTGCAGCAGGAAGTCTTCGGTCCGGTACTCGTCGCGCTTCCATTTGCCGACGAAGCCGAGGCGATCGCCCTGGCGAACGACACGCCGTATGGCCTCGCCTCAAGCTGCTGGACGAGTGATGTGGCGCGCGCTCATCGCATGGCGGCCGCTCTTAACTTCGGCTCAGTCCTGATCAATGACCATCTCCCCTTCCTGAGCGAGATGCCGCATGGTGGCTTCAAGCAGTCGGGATTCGGTAAGGACCTCAGCCGCTACTCCTTTGAGGAGTACACGCAGATCAAGCACGTAGCAATTGAGATCACTGGCGAGGCCGAGAAGGGCTGGCACTGGACGATCTTCGGAGATCCGAAGAGGTAGTTCCCCTTAGCTCCCGAGGAGCAGGTCAAGCCACGCGTCGAGCGGCGATCGAGTTGGCGCATCAGGGCTGAACCGCCGTGCGCCAGAGCCAGGAGCATCCTCTGGAAGTGGTGCCGCATCAGCCGCTAAGACGAACGGGCGTTCCACAGTGGAGCCGAGGCTGTAGCCGCGCGCAACCAGCTCGAGGAAGGCGGCGTCATCGAGAAGCACCCGCTCCGCCGTTAGGGCATCGGCCCGAGTCTGGAGCGCCGCAGTCTCGTCGCGAAGCTGCGCCAAGCGCGTATTCACCTGAATGACGCCGATCAGATTTCGTCCGAACTCCACCACGAAGAGCACCACGATCAGCGCCTGCCCGAGGAAGATGAGGGTGCCACGCGCGGTGCTCGTGCGGCTACGAATCATGACCCTCATGGCTCCAGTTTCCGCGCCCTACCCATTGGCGTCAAGCAGGAGCGCCACGCGGGGTGCTAGCCTGCGCGGCGTGTACTTCTATGAGCTTCACGAGGCCGAGGACGAACTTGCCATCGGCATTACCCTCGCCCACGACGAGGCCTTCGCCCCTAGCGAGTTCTTGGCGATGGTGGAGACGGCCCGCAGCCGGGTGACAGAAACCTTTACCGAGGAGACCCTCGTTGAGGCGATCGCCGCTGAGCTCGAACGCGAGCACGACTTTGCCGCATCATTCGATTCCCGCCTGGTGGCCGCCGTGGGCATCTCTTCTGAGGAGGGCGAAACGCGCCTGCTCGCGCATGAGGGGGTGGGTGCTCACGCTGCTGACGAAGGCGAGGAGGAGGATCCTGACCTTGCCATCGCTGAGGCGCTGCTTTCGGGGCGCGAGCCGATCGGCCTGCGAACCGCCGTGGTGGACTTGGAGAAGAACGAGTTGCTCGACTCTTAGCGAAGGTGGGTCCGCGTTACCAGCGAGGCAGACCTTTTGAGCCCTTCCAGACGCGATCCATGATCGGTACGCCATCGGTGGCGACGTCGACGAAGTTTGGCTGTGACTGGTTGAGGACCACTGTTGGCAACATGCGCGTGCTGATCAACCGCGATCCCGCGAACGTGGATTCGATAACGAGCCCCTCGGACGTTTCAACGGACCAGTTCTGGTCGAAGACGAAGTTGCCCATAGAGTAGAAGACCGGCTTACCGTTGATGATCTCCATCGCACTCGCCCAGTGAGAGTGCGAACCGAGCACCATGTCAGCGCCAGCGACGATCGCTACTTTGGCAAACCGGCGCTGCGAGGCGGTAGGTTGCGCCTGGAACTCCAAACCCCAATGCGGGAAGACAATAACGACGTCTGCGCCAGCTGCGCGGGCCGCCGCAATTGAGGCCCGCAATTCCGGAGTACCAATCGGCGCGCTCCCCGGCCGGTTTGCCCGCGCGTGCGTGCTCGGGTTTACCTGGTCAACTGCAACGATGCCCACGGTGATGCCACCAACGTCGGAGAGCCACGGGCGCTGCGCCTCGGCGAGGTTTGCCCCGGCGCCACCGCTGCCCATGCCAGCAGCCTTAACGGCGGCAATAGTCTCAGGGATGCGCAAAATGCCACCGTCGCCGATGTGGTTGTTCGCCGACGAGAGGAAATCAAATCCCGCCTCTTTCACGACCCGTAGGAGTGCTGGGTTCCCGGTAAAGGTCGTACCAGAATTGTGCTGTTGCCACCTCTTCGGTGTTGGTGATTCAAGGTTCGCGATCGAGAGATCTGCCTGCTGAAAGAGCGAGCGCATCAAGCCGTTGATGCCGCCACCACTCACGAGGCGCGCCGCAACCCGCGGCACGTGGAACTGACTGCAACAGGTTGTGCCAGTGATATCGGCAAAGCCGCCATCAAAGAGCGAATCTGCCCCACGCTTGGACCGCTTCGCGTTGGCTGCAACGCCACGGTCAAGCAGGATGTCGCCACCAGCGGCAAGGGTCCATGCGGATGCAGGGTCGTACGCAAGCGGACCAGATAGCCACTCTGCAGGAATTGATGCGTCGAGGGGTAGCTCGGCGCGCAGCGGCCAATCAGCCAACGACTCGACGTGCTGTACTCCTACAATCGCAGCCCCCTCCCACGTTAGGGCGCGCAGTGCTGGCTCAAGGGCGGCGAGCCGCACGAACCCTGCCGCCCTCTCATCGGCGGCGAGTGCCGCCTTGAGGGCGGTGCGGTCCGCGACGAGTGCCAGGCGCGATGCAATTGAGGTGGCCGAGAGGCCGAGCGCTGCAAGGATGGTGCTTGACTCCGGCGCGATCAGGATCAGTTTGGTGATCGGTGATTTCCCCCCAACTTCGGCAAGCCGCGCAACCCCGGCGTTCGTGAGCGCAGTGAGGGTGCTGCGGTATCCAGCAACAGGGATCAGTGGGCTCCGGCTATCACTGGTTGGTGAGAGGCTTGGGTTCGCCGACGACTCTCCGCTCGCCCCCGATGGCGCGGCAGAGGTGCCGCACGCGGCAGCGAGCAGGAGAGCGAGTGCGAGCGTGAAGAGGCTGCGACGTCGCGGCAACGGAGCGTGGGTCACAGCGGGCATATGCACACCGCTATCCTACCCCCATGCAGCAACACTTCCGCCCTTCAGGCCCAACACTCATCGCTGCCGCGCTCAGCGAGGAGCGCGCCGCTCTTGAGGCGCTCGCCACTGATCTGGTGCCTCACCCACTTCCAGGACTTGCAGAGGGTGCGCTCCTCATCGGCCACATCGACACACACCCGGTCGCGCTTCTGCGCTGCGGCGTGGGTAAGGTCGCCTCGGTGGTTGCAGTTACCGCCGCCCTGGCAGTTGAGCCCCGCTGCGTGATCTCGGTCGGCTCCGCCGGCGCCCTGCATGCGGGATATCGCGTCGGCGACGTCCTACTCGCCGATGATGTCTTGCAGCATGACTTTGCCGCAGCAGAGGCCGATGGCTTTCGACTCTTCGGCTACGGCGCGGATACTCCATCAAAAGGCGACCCACTTCTGGTTGCCGATCCCGAGCTCGTAACCGCGGCGTTCGATGCCGCCACACCAACGACAACACGCCTTGGGATTAACCTCCGTCGCGGCCGCATCGCCACCGGCGATTGGTTTGTCGCAGACCAGAAGGTTCGCGATGCGATTGCCGCCCGCAGCTCAGCCGACCTCGTTGAGATGGAGGGGGCCGCCATCGCCTATGCGGCACGCACGCATGGCATCCCCTGGCTGGTGATCCGCAGCGTGAGCGACTCTGGTGACGGCGAGGCCACGCTTAGCTTCTGGGAGTATCTCGCGCTCGCCTCAAGGAACGCCGCCGAAATTGTGCGCGCTATCCTGCCAGCTCTGGAGCGCCGCTAACTGCGTTTCGCACCCAGCGTCATCTGCTGCGCTCGCGGTGCTGCACCGCCAAAGAGACGGATCGAGAGCGCATTCACCGCCGCAGGATCCCCCGTCGTGAATATCTGATGCTCTGGGGCTATTGGCGCTGAGGCCGGCGCGGAGTGTCCGAGATGACCGGGGTCGGCCGCCGTCCCGCGGCTAGATCCTGGAGCCTCAAGCCCATTCACCGCGATGATCTCTTGAAGAAAGCTCGCCGTTGCTGCGGCGGAATCAACCACAGCAATCGGGGCACCGAGCGCCGCATCAATGGCGCCGCGAATCAGCGGGAAGTGGGTGCAACCAAGCAGTAGGGTATCGATACGTTCGCTCGGCTCACCAGTAAGAAACGGGTCAATCGCCGCATGGATGGCATCGCTCATCTCGTTTGTAGTCGTGCGACCTGACTCAATGAGCGTAACGAGTTCCGAGGCAGCTCGCTCCGTCACCCGCGTGCCAGGATTCTCATCTTTGATAGCGGCGAAGTACGCACGCGACCGGACGGTTGCAATAGTGGCCAGCACACCAACCCGGCCGGTACGTGTCGCGAGCGCCGCGGCTGCCGCTCCTGGTCGGATCACGCCGATGATTGGTGTTGCTGGGTGCCGCTCACGAAGATGCTCAAGCGCGATGGCCGTCGCGGTATTACAGGCAATGATGATCGCCTTAACGCCGCGTGTGACGAGCTCGTCGCTGAGCTCTTCGGCAAATTTGCGTACCTCGACATCGCTGCGGGTGCCATATGGGTGACGGGCGCTATCACCGATGTAGATGGTGGATTCGGCTGGGAGGCGCGCCTGCACTTCACGCAGAACGGTGAGACCGCCGATCCCTGAATCGAAGAGCCCGATTGGGCGCGGATCACTCATTTGGGCGTGGGTCACTCATGCGCTGACCGTAGCAGCCAGCGCAGACGATCGTCGGCGCCAACCCTGGTCACGCGTAGGCCTGCCGCGGCCGCGAGGGCTCGCACCTCATCTGGCTGCCAGGCACGAATGGCGAAGGGAGGTCGGTCGGGATAGATCACCGTAAGGCGGCCGTCTCCCCCCACCGCCCGATGCCGAATTTCCAGTAGTACGGTGTTGCTGCGCGCCTGCGGGTCGGACCTGATGCGGCTTTCGCGTTGAACCGTGCCGAGATCAGCATCTGCCCGCTCTAGATCAACACTCCACTCACCCTCGACCTCATCCGCGAACAGCTGCGGGTCCATGAGTGTGGCGTCGATTCCGACCTGTCCGCCAGGTGCGCAGTGCAGCACTGCTGTTCGTAAGAGCGCATCAAGATCCGCGGGCGCGGTGATCAGCGAGAGCAGATCACCGCCAAGGATCACGAGGGCTGCGTCGGCTTCATCAAGACGCCAGCTTCGGCCATCTGCACAGATCCATTCGGCCAACGGAGCGCGCTCCGAAGCCAGGGCGAGGGCGCTCATATCGAGATCAATACCGATGCGCTGCGGCCCGGCGGCACCAAGGGCCGTCAGGATGCGACCTGCGCCGCACCCAATCTCGAGAATGGGGCCGTCCGATTCCGCTGCTACCTCCCGCCAATACACAAGGTCATCGTCGGCGGCGTAAGTTAAGTCGCGTTCGTCAGCGAGCAGGCGGCTTCGTCCCTCGGAAGCGGTTTCGCTCAGCGGGAGTGTTCCCAACGAATCGTCTCGCCGGACTCCTTGCGCTTTGCCAGCGCGCTAATCACTTCAAGGGCGGCACGGTTGGCGATCATCGCCGTTGACTCAGCCCAGTCATACGGTGGTGAGACCTCAACGATGTCCATTCCTGCGATCGGGACTTGCGCGGCAATCTGACGGAGCCCGCGGAGCAGCTCACGCGAGAGCATCCCGCCTGGCTCTGGTGTGCCCGTTCCTGGCGCGAGGCCCGGATCGACCACATCAATGTCAAGGCTGATCCAAATCGCATCTGGACCGTCGAGCGCCTCTGCAATGGCGGTTGCGATGACTGCCTCTGAGCCGCGCTCTTCGATCTCGGTCATGAAGTGACTTCGCATGCCGTTTTCCCGCATCCAACCGAGCGTCTCCTTGTCAGGGAAGTAACCTCGTAGGCCAACCTGCACAAAGTTCTTGCCGAGCACCGCGCCCGATTCGATCAGGCGGCGCATTGGCGAGCCGTGGCTGTGCAACGATCCGTAGCCGTCGATGGAGGCGTCAGCGTGTGCATCAAAGTGCAGGATTCCGATGCGCTGCGGCCAGCGCATCTCGGCAATTGCCGTCGCGTTCGGCCACGTGATCGAGTGATCGCCACCAAGCACGATCGGAATCGCACCGGTCTCAGCGACATCACGAACCTTGCGGTAGATGGCGCCGTGACCATACTCGAGTCGTCCTGGGTAAACCAGGGCGTCACCGGCATCAACGGCGGTGAGGGCGGTAAACGGCTCAACGCCCACCTGCAGTGAGTGCAGGGTGCCAGTTTGGTACTGCGCCTCGCGAATGGCACGTGGCCCGAAGCGTGTGCCAGGACGATGGGTGACGGCATCATCAAACGGTGCACCAATGATCGCGATGTCGGCCTTGCGACGACGGATCTCAGCCACATCCTCAACCCACGGAAGTTGAGCGAAGCTGACCGGCCCCACATACGAGGGGCGATCTAGTGGATCGCGCTGCTCTTGGGTGCCGCTCCAGCCGAGCGCGGCAAGGGAGGCGGCGAAAGGTGGGGTATTCGGGCTCATGTTGGTCACCATTTCACTCAGATGCGCCGCCGGTGCGAGCCAACGTCCAGCAGGGCGCGCGGCAATCCTACACCCGTTTCAGGCAGAATTGGGACTAGACCGAGTCGACCTCGGCCCGCGAGATTGCTGCCTCAGCCACGACCACGAGAGCTACTGCGATCAATAGCCCTGTTGGGCCACCGAGGCCAATGATACGCAGGGCAACGTAGCCACCGAGTAGAGCGCCCGCAAACAACCCGCGCCGCAAACTCCGGCGACGGCGTACCCGCCAGACACCTGGATGCCCCTGAAAGGAGCGCAAGAGAAGAAGCCCCGTGAGCCCGAGCGTCACAGTGAGAGCCAGTGCACCCGCAACGGCAAGGGCGCGCGTCGGTTCTTGAGCGGGGTTGACCGTTACCGCACCGACGACGGTGATCAGCGCCGCAATGAACGTGCCGACGCTGAGGGCGCGGATCAGCCGCTGATCACCAGCGGGGATGCGTGGTGGTGTGGGAGCGGCGGCGGCGGCGGTGCGCAACACTTTTCCCGCAAACGGCGTAGCCGGCTGTTGATCGAGCGGTAGCTCAAGCTGTTCGGCAACGCTGCGCCGATCTCCATCACGGAGCGTCATGCGGGCCGCCCCGCTGGAGCCTTCGACGCTGGGCAGAGCTCACGGTACGAGCAGTAGGTGCAGGTCATGAGTTCTGGCTTTGGATCCATGACGCCAGCCACGATCCCCTCCGCTGCAACCACAATCAGTTCGCGCGCCTTAAGCATGCGCTTCGGCTCGACCGGCACGTTGGCGACACGGCCGGTGTCAAGGAAGCGCAGGCTCACCTCATCGGGGAGTCGCCCTGTTACGGCGCGCCAGGCCAGCGCGTAGAGCTGCAGCTGCAGTGACTCTTTCGCCCGCTTGCGGCTCGCGTCGTCATCATCGCGCCCGCCCGTCTTGTAATCGCTGACCACCACCCACTCATCGTCGCCGAGCGGCAGGGTTGGGCGCACAACGTCACCCGGCACATCAATGGTCGGAATCGGCGCACTGCGACCCTCGGGTGGGAGTGCCTGCACATCGACGCGATCCCAACGGCCGCGAATCTTGTGCCCGCCAAGTTCAAACGAGAAGTCTTTCTCGACATAAGCCGGCGCGTGGCCTGTTGCGATCTCCTCACTGCGGAATCGTGCAATCGCCTCCTGCGCCGCCGTATGGCGGGCCTCTTCGTGGCTGCGAGAGAGGAAGCCGGCACTCTGCCAACTGCGCTCGAGGGCGGCATAAAGCTCGTCGAGTTGCGGTGGGGTGCCCACCATCTGTCCACGATGGAATTCAGCGACGGCGGCGTGCATCGCAGCACCGTACGTTGCAGAGTGATGCGGCGGCAGCGGAATGCGGAGGCGTTGCTGATAGTGATAGCGCAGCGGGCAGGCAATGAAGGCCTCAATCGCCGTAAAGCTTAGGGTGAGCGGCGCACTCTCCGTCGCCCCAGGTTCACGCACGGGGAGAACCGGAAGTGGTGGGGCAACAATGGTGAGCCCTTGAATTTTTGACGCTGGCTCGCCGGTGAGTGGAAACTCTTCGAGTTGCTCGCGGCTGAGATCGAGCGCCTCAGCAACAAATCGGCTCACCTTGCGCGGTCGCACACCGCCACTGCTCCGCTCTGCAGCGGTGAGTGCCAAGCGTTCGCCCGCCCTGGTCAGCGCCACATAGGCGAGGCGTCGCTCCTCGCGTAGCGCCTCCTCGTCTGCCTCTGTTGGTCCGTCTGGGGCACGAGGATCACGCGGCACCACATCATCAGAGCCGCCAAGTTCTGCAGCAAGCGGGAGGCGCGGCGGTCGACCCTTGGCTGGGAAGCGCCCCTCAACGAGGTTTGCAGCGAAGACAACGGGGAACTCCAGCCCCTTCGCCTGGTGAATCGTGAGGAGCGCGACCGCGTCAAGGTCGGGATCGACATCGGCAGCCGACGGATCATCCCCCGCCTCACCGAGCTCCTCGAGGTAGCGCACCAGGAATGGGGCACGGTCAAGTTCCAGGAGTCGGCTGCGGGAGCGCACCACATCGAAGAGGCGTCCGATGTTACGGATTCGCTCATCGGACTCCGGCGTTGCCTCGCGGGTGAGCTCGGCGAGTAGACCTGATTCACGCAGCCAGCGATAGAGCACCTCGCCGCTCGTGCGCTCAACACTCTCTTGCACCACGCTGGCGAGACGTTCCAGAAGCCGCTCAGTAGCCTCATGCCCCGCCCCAACCGTTGCAAGGCTCTCGCGCAGTGAGGTGTGGTCGCGACGCGACTTGCCGACGGCGGCGGCCAGAATCGTGGGCGGCACCTTGAAGCGCGACTCTGCGGCGATCAGGAAGAGTGGCGCCGCGGCATCTGGGTCGGCCGCGTGGCGCAGGCCCGCCAAGAGGAGGCGTACCTCGGGGCGATCGTAGAGTCCGGCGGCGCCGCTCGAGCGCCACGGAATGCCGAGCATATTGAGGCTGCGCCCAACCTCCACACTGTCAACGTTCGCGCGCACGAGCACCGCGTGATCGCGGGCCCGTCGACCTCCCGCGATGGAGTCGCGGATCTCTGACGCGATCCAATCCGCCTCATCTGCCGTTGTGCGGAAGCGGCGGAACGTCACCGGAGGCGCATCGCCAGGCATCCCCTCTGGGGTGAGCTCCTTTGAGATGCCGAGGCGAACCTCGAGCCGATGCGGATCATTGAAGCGAATCAGGCGTCGTGCGGCGGTGAGCACGGAGCCCGTGCTGCGATAGTTCTTGGTCAAGACCACTTTGCTCGCATCGGGGTACCGCTCGGTGAAGTTCAGGATGTTGCTGATCGCCGCCCCACGGAAGCGATAGATCGACTGGTCGTCATCGCCGACCACGGTGAGATTGCGCCGCCCATCCGAGAGAAGATCAACCAGCGCCCCCTGTAGTCGGTTCGTATCCTGGTATTCGTCCACCAAAATCCAACGGTGCTGTTCCCGCAGACGGGCGGCAACAAGGGGGTCATCACGCAGCAGCTCATAGGCGCGCAACACTTGGTCCCCGAAATCAAGGAGGCCACGCTCGTTCAGGATCGTGCGATAGGTGCGCAGCGCTGCGCTGAGCTCCCCATGCTCGGTGGCAAGCAGGTCTACCGCATCGGCATACGAGGCAAGGTTCTGCTGGAGTTCAAGATCGGCGGTTGCCGCTGCGGCGCTTCGTGCTTCTCCAGCCCGCTCGTGAAGATCTGACGCGAATTTCTGAATCTCATCGGGGCCGAGCGCCTCGTCCTTTGCGCGTGAGAAGTAGCCGGCAATGTCGCCGAGGAATCGTGTTGGGTCTCCAAGTGGCAGGAATCTCTTGAGGCCGAGTTCGAAGAGATGCTCGCGAAGGAGCAGAACGACTTCGGCGTGCCCCAGCACACGCAGCTCGCCGGAGAGGCCGAGCCGATGCGCATTGGCGCGGAGCAGCTCATCGCCAAAGGCGTGGAAGGTTTTGATTGGGGTCGTGGCGTAGCCGTAGGGAACGAGGCGATCGACGCGCCCTTGCATCTCCTCAGCCGCACGCTCAGTAAAGGTGAGCGCCAGGATCGCTTCCGGTTCGGCGCGCTTTTCGGCGATGAGCCAGGCCACGCGGCGCGTGATGACTTGCGTCTTCCCTGTGCCCGCACCGGCCACGACGAGGAGCGGACCCTCACCGTGCGTTACGGCGGCGTACTGCTCGTCGTTGAGGTCATCGACGAGGTGCGCGATGGTTGGCGTTGTCGCCGCAGGTCGTTTGGGTGTGATTCCAGACCAGACTGGTATCTGCGAGCCACCTTCGCGCTCGCCCGCACCCGAGGCGCGCGAAGTCACCGTTGTGGAGCGCTGTAGGCGGGCTGTGCCAAGGCGGCAGCGATTGCCGCCGACTCCTCTTCGCCCAGGGTCCCCTCGCCCCGACCCTCAATGACGCGCTTCACGTAGATCCGTGTCCCGACTCGCGCGTGCAGCGACGTAATCACCACGCCACTCCCCGTCGCATCGAGTAGCGCAAGGGCAGAGCTCTGGCCGCCGCCGACATCCTCGAAGGCCTGGAACTGGATGAGGCCCATGCGACTCAGTGCGCCAGGAGCGGCCGCCTCAAGGGCGGTGAGGCGCGTCCCCGCAGCCTGCGATGAAGCCCCCTGCTGGGCAACCCGCTCGAGAACCTGGGCGAATCGCTGCTCGGCGGTCAGTGCCTCACTCCCCGAGACCAGCGCCGCGTAGTCGGCGCGCAGGCGACGGAGGTTGCGAATCGAGTTCAGGGCGATGAGGAGGGCGAGCAGGGCAACGATCACCCCCGCGACACCGATTGCAAGGAGCACTTGGCTATCCACGGCTGCATCCTATCAGCCCTCGCCGCCCTCTCAACCTAGGTCAGGTATCCTCTGCGAACGATCCTGTAAGGAGGAGTCATGGCTAAACGAGAGAAGCGCTTCCGCCCTGACCAGCGCCCGAAGCTGAAGTCGCATGCCGACGCGCCCAAGCGTGGCCTCACCCCCGCCGAGGAGGCCGCTGCGGCCGCCTATGAGGCGACGCTCATCGCCCCAAAGAGCACCATCATTCCGGGCACCTCTGCACCAATTGGTAGCCGGGTCGCATCGACACAGCGACTCACCGCCGAAATCGCCGAAGAGATGCCAGTCGTGCGCCGCGACCTTCGCCGCATCTTGCTGACGTACGGCGCGATGCTCGCACTGCTCGCCGCGATCTGGTTCGTCGCGACCACCACCGGCTTCGTCGCCGCCTAGTTCGCGCCCGCACCCCTTGCCACGCGAGGGATCAACGCACCTACAACGCGCGCCCAATCGCTGCGCCAAGCAGCGCGCACAGGGCACCGAGCGCGACAGAACCTAGCGCATAGGCTGCCGCACTCACCGTGTCCCCCGCCGTAATCAGGCGTGAGAGCTGCAGGGAGAGCGCGGAGAAGGTCGTGAACCCTCCCAAGAGACCAGTGATGAGGAGTGGCCGCAACTCTGACGGCACCATGGAGCGCTCAACGATCAGGGTCACCAAGAACCCAGCAAAGAGCGAGCCGACAAGGTTGATTGTGAGGGTGCCGTACTCCGTGAGCCAACCTGCTCGAGCAACAGCCTGATCCATTAGTGCGCGCGCCACAGCGCCGAACGCGCCGCCGAGGGCAACGAGCAGCAGCTCCACCCCGCTCATGGTGCCAAGACCTCGTCCATGAAGCTGCGACTCTTCGGTTCCGCACCGAAGAGGAGATGCACGGCACCACGCAGCGCCCAGCTCACCTCACGTTGGGGGGCGGGCGGCAGCGTGAGCGCAACGAGCTCCTCTGGCGCAAAGCGTCGCAGCGCTCGCATCAGTCGCAACGCATCGCTGGAGAACGCTCCTCCCAGTGCATGTGATGCGCAGCGGATGCCCGCCCCCTCCTCATCCCAGCGGAGGGCTTCGCCTGCAACGGGCGCCCTGCCGCACTCAAGGCAGACGTCGAGTTCCGGGCCCTGCCCCGAGGCGTCAAGGAGCGCCAGTTCAGCCCAGCGCGCCACGAGCGCATCGGGGGCGCCGGACTCTAAAAGATCCCAGGCGTGAAGGAGCAGCTCATAGAGTTCGGGCTCGGGCTGCTCATCGCTCGTTCCGCGTTCGACCAACTCTGCGACGTACCAGGCGACCGCCGCGCTGCCGAGTCGGCTGCGCAGACCGAGCCAGACTCGCACGCTGCGCACCTGAGTCACGGTATCGAAGGTTCTCCCCGTGATCAGGGCAAGGTCTAGCTCAGCGAAGGGCTCCACCCCGCCGCCAAGTCGACTCGTCGGCTTGCGGACCCCCTTGGCGATCGCCTTGAACTTGCCGCGTGTTGCGGAGAGGAGGGTGAGCACGCGATCGGCTTCGCCGAGGCGAAAGCGGGAGGTGACGACGGCCAGCGACGTAGTGCTTTGACGTGCAGGCATGATGCGCAGGGTAGCATTGCCCTACAACCGCGCCGCGTTCAAACGCGCCGGGCTAGTAGTAAGGGGGGCGCGTGGTGGAACAGCAGCATGGAGCGCGGGTTGACCTGCTCAGCCTCAACCTCGACGAGCTGGTCGCGGCAACCGATCGCACCATCCTCGATCTGCTCGCCGAATGGGAGGAGCCGATTACGGCCCCCATGTACGAACAGATTCGCTACCACTTGGGTTACGCCGATCCTGCAGCGCGGCCTGGGAAGCGCATGCGCCCCCTCCTTGGCCTCCTCGCCTATGCCTCAATCTCACCAGACTGGGATCGCGCACTCCCTGGCGCTGCGGCAGTCGAACTCGGACACAACTTCTCACTCGTCCACGACGACATCGAGGATGGTGATGCCGAGCGACGTGGCCGTCCTACGCTCTGGGTTCGAGATGGCGTCCCTCAGGCAATCAATACTGGTGATGCGCTCTTCACGATAAGCCGCGTGGCGCTGCACCATCTCACGACCCTCGGCTTCTCTGACACCAAGGTCATTCGCCTGATGAAGCTCTACGACGAGACCTGCCTGCGCCTCTGCGAGGGACAATTCATTGACATCGCCGCAAGCGCACGCACAGAGATGCAAAGCGTTGAGCACTACTTTGAGATGATCGGTCGTAAGACCGCAGCCCTGATCTCTGGATCTGTAGAGTCGGGCGCGATCCTTGCCAGTGACGACGAGAAGGTCATCCACCGTTTCCGTAACTTCGGCTGGGCCCTGGGGCTCGCCTTCCAAATCAACGATGACCTACTCGGCATCTGGGGCGACGAAGCCGCTACAGGGAAAGAGGCCTCGGATCTCGCCCGTCACAAGAAGACGCTCCCCGTCCTTCACGCTATGGAGCAGGCAAGCGCCGCCGATCGCGCGGTTCTCACCAACCTCTACGCCGAAACGAACCCAGGCGCCGAGTCAGTCGCCGCAGGACTCCAGGTACTTGAGCGCACCGGGTCACGTGAATACACACGCATGCAGGCGCAGGAATGGCGCGCTAAGGCGATCAGCGAGATTCGCAGCCTCTCGCAGCTCAACCCACGCGCCGTGGCGAAACTCGAAGAGATTATTGGCCGGGTGATCTCGGCCTAATCGGCAACGGGCTTGACGGCCCCCGCATCCCAGATCACTCGGACCTTGCCGACGCGTCGTCCAATCACCTTGATCACTGTGATGTTAAATGGGTCCACTGCCACCGTGTCGCCCACGACGGGGACTCGGCCGATTCGGTGATAGACGAAACCGCCCACCGTGTCGTATTCCTCATCATCCTCAAGCTCTAGCGGCGGTTCTACAAGTTCGCCCATCTCATCAATATCAGCGCGGCCGTCAAGGATCGCCTCGCCCTCGCGAATCATCACCTTCATCGGTTCCTCTTCGTCGAACTCGTCCTGAATCTCACCGACAATCTCTTCGAGCAGGTCTTCAATGGTCACGAGACCAGCAGTACCGCCATATTCGTCAAGCACGATCGCCATGTGTACACGTCGACGCTGCAGTTCGTTGAGCAAATCGTCGACGGCCTGTGATTCAGGAACAAAGAGTGCTGGACGCATGATGTCGCGCAGCCGTGGACGCGGTCCGCCCGCAGCAATAATGCGCAATAGGTCCTTCGCGTAGAGGATTCCAACCATGTGGTCGACCGACTCCTTGTAGAGCGGCGTACGACTGTGACCCTCGGTGAGCACCAGCGTGACCGCGTCATCGAAGCTCGCCTCTTGATCGATCGCCACAATGTCGATGCGCGGCACCATGACCTCGTGCAGTTTGGAGTCGCTGAGCGACATCACCGCACTGATCATCTGCTCCTCCTCGGCCTCAAGTACGCCCTGCTGGCTCCCCTGCTCCACGATCAGGCGGATCTCAGCGGCAGAGAGCTCCGGAGTGCGCGTAGGATCAATGCCGAATGGTTTCGAAATAATCTTGGTGAGCAGCACGAGAACCGCCACCAACGGGCTCACGATTTTGGCGAAGATGGTGATCGGTCCAGAAACCGCGAGAGCGATGCGGTCCGGATTGGCGAGGGCAAACCCCTTCGGGATCAACTCCCCAAGCACGATGGAGACCACGGAGACGATGAAGGTGACGAGGAGTAGCGCGATCGTGTTCGCCTGGTCAGCAATGAGCGCAATCCCGCGCAGTGGTTCAGCCACTACCGTCACGATGCTGACGGCAGCAACGGCGGAGGCGAGTGCTCCAAGGAAGGTGATCGCAACCTGGATCACCGCAAGGAAACGCCCTGGATCGCGCATCAACCGCTGGGCACGCTTGGCACGGCGATCGCCCGCTTCAGCCAGCTCGTCGAGGCGCGTGCGGCGAACAGAGACGAAGGCAATCTCCGCGCCAACAAAGAAACCGTTGATGAGAATCAACAAAAGGATGATCAGGATGTCGGTGCCGAGCATCGTTACGCCTCCCGGATGATGCGAGCAGGAACGCCGACCGCCGTACAGCCATCAGGGATATCGGCGAGCACCACCGTGCCGGCCCCAGTCTTAGCGCCAACACCAATGCCTGCTGGCGCCACAATCAGGGTTCCCACCCCGGTAAAAGCATTAGCGCCGATCAGTGTCTTGAGCTTCTTCATGCCGTCATAGTTCGCCGTGATGGTGCCCGCACCGATATTCGCGCGTTCTCCCACTTCTGCGTCGCCAAGATACGAGTGGTGACCGACCTTGGCGCCAGTAGCGAGGCTTGTCGCTTTCAACTCGGCGAAGTTTCCAACGTGGCAGTTCGACGCAATGGTGCACCCTGGTCGAATGTGCGCAAACGGCCCAACGTCAACGTGCGACGCGATGGTTGAGCCCTCAATCGCCGAAGAGCGAATGGAGCAATCTTCGCCGATAAATGTCGCCTCAATCCGCGAACCGCTACCGATTCGAGTTCGTGCCCCGATGCTCGTTGCCCCAAGGAGAGTGACGGCGGGTTCAATCACCGCATCCGCAGCAATCTCAACCTGCACGTCAATCCACGCGGTCGTTGGGTCAATCAACGCCACGCCGCGGTCAAGGTGGCCCTCATTGATGCGCTCCCGAAGTGCCGCGGCGACATCGGCGAACTGATGTCGATCGTTTACCCCCTCCAGCTCAATCTCTGGGCCATAGACGATTGGCGCAGGGGTGCCTGCGGCGTGTGCCGCGGAGACTAGATCGGTGAGATACAACTCGCCGCTCGCTTTCGACGGCGTGATCGCACCGAGTGCCTCGGTGAGCCATGCTCGGTCCACCGCGTAGAGTCCCGCATTCACGGTGCCGATGGCGCGCTGCTCTTCGGTGGCATCACGCTCTTCAATCACGCACTCCGCCGTGCCATCGCTTGATTCAATCACCCGTCCGTAGCCCGTAGGGTCGTCGGCATCAAAGGCGGTCAGGGCGATGGGCGCGTTCGTCTCGCGACGCGCCGCAACAACTTCACGCATCAACGCGGCGGTGATGAGTGGTGTATCGCCACAGGCGATGAGCAGCTCCTTTGCAGATGCTGGTAGCGCGGCAAGCGCGCAGCGAACAGCATCGGCGGTGCCGAGCGGCTTAGCCTGCTCAGCGATCGAGACATCGCCTCCTAAAAGGTCACCGAGCCGAGCGGTAGCCGGCGAGAGCACAACGATGGACTTCGCGGCGAACGCCTCTGCGGCAGCGGCCACGACCCAGCCGGCCATTGGGCGACCGAGCAGTTGGTGCAGCACCTTGGGAACCTGGGACTGCATCCGCGATCCCACTCCAGCGGCAAGGATGATGGCCGTCACGCCCTCAAGGCGCTCCGGCCCGCGACTTGACGGGCTCATCCTGCGGCGCCGCCTCGCTTGGCGATCGCCTCGATCTCTACCAAGCCACCCTTCGGCAGCGCTGCAACCTGAATGGTTGAGCGTGCGGGGTACGGCTGGGTGAAGGCCCGACCGTAGATCTCGTTGACGGTGGCAAAGTCGGCGAGGTCAACAAGGAAGATGGTCGTCTTAACGATGTCGTTGTAGCCAAAGCCTGCGGCGGCCAAGAGGGCACCGAGGTTCGCCACCGCCTGCTCGGCCTGTGCAGCAACGCCGTCGGCAAGTACACCAGTCTCAGGATGGAGTCCAAGCTGCCCGGAGCAGAAGAGTTCGTCGCCCGCAGCAATTGCTGGGCTGTACGGGCCGATAGCGGCAGGGATCCCGGCCCCAGTAATCGAACGCTTCACGCTGCTCCCCTTTCGCCAGAACCTGGCGCAATTAGTCTCGTTGCGATGACAGAGGGCGTGAGGCCATCCGGCGCCACGAGATCCCCGCTCGCGAGGGCGTTGGCGATCAGGGTTGCCCCCTCCTCTGCCTCTCGCTGTGAAGGATAGAGGAGGAAGAGGGTTGGCCCCGAGCCTGAGAGCGAGAGTGGGCGATTGAGGAGGCGGCGAAGGGCGTGATCGAAGGGCCGAAGCCACGGCGCAACCGCCCGGGCGGGGGCGAGGAGGTCGTTCGCCGATGCCAAGGCTGCAGCCCGCTGCAGGAGCCCCTCCCCGCTCATGCCGACCGTGAGTTCCGCCGCAAGGTGCTGGGAGCTGACCAGAGCCGCCCCCTGCGCCGAGCCGCGGAGCCCCGCGGCAAATGCGGCAAACACCTCTGGGGTGCGCAACGGCAGACCGGCGGTGATCAGAAGGAGCCCCAGGGGCTCGCCCTTCCAGGGGCCAAGCGGGGTCACCGACTCTCCGCGCCCCTCCATGAGCGCAGGTGACTCGACGAGGAAGAGCGGAACGTCGGAGCCCACTTCGGCTGCGACTGCGTTCAAGGCTTCGTCATCAATATCTAAATCGAAGAGCTCGATGACGCCGAGCAGCGTTGCGGCGGCGTCGCTTGAGCCACCCCCCAGCCCAGCGGCAACGGGGAGGCGCTTCTCCAGCACGATCTCGACCGGCGGAACCTCACACACTTTGCGCAACGCCGCGAGCGCGACTGCGCAGAGATTCTCACCTTCAAGATATAGCGGCACACCAGCAAGCCGAATCGAATCCGCCCCGTTCGCCGATCGACGCAGATAGAGACGATCACCCGCTTCGAACTGAGCCACCACGGAGTGGAGCTCGTGGTACCCATCTGATCGCTTGCCGACGATGGCGAGCGTCAGATTGATCTTGCCATGCGCGACGATCTCAACCGTCGGATCTGCCGCGGGCAGCGAGCGTGCCGCGTTCCGTTCGCGAGCCTCTAATCCCCCACTGGTACTTCGCCGAGCAACTGCGGCGCGAGCGGCGTTCGTCGGCACACCCGCATCAAGCTCTGGGAGTTCGGACAGGAGGGCGATCCAGTCTTTCACTGAGAGCGTCTGCGCGCGCTGGTCGGGGCTCAGGTTGGCACGCCCGAGCGCCGCGATAATGTCGCTCTCAAGGATGGGCAGTGCGCGAGGGAGTGCGTTGCGCAGCTTCTTTCGTCGCTCACGGAAACCTGCCTGCACGAGTCGCCAAAGGCGCTCCTCGTCGTGTGGGCTCAGGGTGAACGCATCGTCGCCCGTGCGATGCTCAAGAAGCAGGATCGCAGAGTCCACGCCAGGCACTGGGTCAAACGCCTCGCGGGGCACCCGTACAACGACAGAGGCCACCGTTCTCGCCTGCACAAATGCGGTGAGGTATGACCAGTCACCGGGTGCGGCCGCGACGCGATCCGCCACCTCCAACTGCACCAGCAAAACGATGCGTGCAGGGGGCGCTGCCAGCAGCAGGAGCCGATGCAGCAGTGGACTTGTGACGTGATACGGAATGTTGGCAATGACGCGCCAGCTCCCACTGATTGGCGCGAGTGACTTGAGATCAACGGTGAGCGCATCGCCGTGAATAAGGGTCAGCTGCCCCGCACTGATCTGTGCCGCGAACTTATGCTGCAGGCGAGGGATCAGATCGCTATCGAGCTCCACAGCAACCACGTTGGCGCCACTAGCAAGGAGTGCCTCGGTCAAGAATCCGAGCCCTGGGCCAATCTCCAAGACGAGCTCCCCAGGAGTCGGCACACCAGCCTGCACAATGCGATCGCGAACGTTCAAATCGTGCAAGAAGTTCTGGCTGAGGCGCTTTTTTGCCGCATGGCCATCAACACGCCCACGGCTCGGTGCCTGGCGATACTTCGGGCTCATGCGGGGACCGCCGATCCGATGCGCCACTGCGCATGAACCTCAAGACCCGCGCTGGGTTCCTGGTAGGCGCCTCGTTCGTCACGCAGCAGGGCGTCACCTGCGGCGCCGATCATCGCCGCGTTATCGGTGCACCACTTGAGCGGCGGAATGACGAGCACTCGGCGCTCCTCACGCGCAACGTTCGCGAGTGCCGCACGGAGCGGTCCATTTGCCGCCACGCCGCCGCCGACGATGAGCGAGCAGTCTGGGTTGGCCCGCAGGGCACGCTGCACACCGGCGCGCAGTGCGCCGACGATGGCCTGCTCCGTTGCGGCGGCGATCGCAATCGCTCCCTCTTCTGGAAGTGGATGCTCGGCGAACTGCCGTGTGAGCGTGGCGGCACGGCCGGGGCTGCGATCGGTGAGCCCGCTGGCGACGAGCGCCTGCCGAATTGCCGCGGTCTTCACCCCGCTGAACGAGAAGTCGTAGGGTTGCTCGGTCTTCGCAATCGGCAGCGGCGTGATTCGGGCACCGCGCGGCGCCTTCGCGGCGAGCGCTGAGAGCGCCGCCCCTCCTGGATATGGGGCGCCAAGGAGGCGTGCGATTTTGTCGAAGGCCTCCCCCGCCGCGTCGTCAATCGTGCCGCCGAGGCGCTGCATGGCCCCATCGCGCTCGATCCGCACCAGCAACGTGTGCCCGCCAGAGACCACGAGCCCGATCGCGGGGAGCGTCGGCGCGTCGACGTCTGCCGCCTCGCGTAGCCATGCGGCGCGCAGGTGCCCCTCAAGATGATTTACCGGCAGCACGGGGAGGCCGCGCGCCCACGCCCAGGCGCTGCCAATGCCGGCGCCGACGAGGAGTGAGCCAACGAGGCCGGGGCCGGTCGTCAGTGCCACCCCCTCGATCGTGCCGGCAATCCCGAGCTCCTCAGCCTCCTGCAGCACCTCGTTGAGGAGGTGGGGCAGCCACTCATGGTGGGCGCGCGCTGCGACCTCTGGAATCACGCCGCCAAAGGGTGCATGGATCGCCGTCTGGCTTGCCACACGCTCAGCCATCACCTCACGACCGCCGCGAATAAGGGCAACGGCACTCTCGTCGCAACTCGATTCTATCGCTAGCAGTAGTCGCTCATTCATGGCTGAAGCGCTCCTGAACGCGGGCGCGCAGCGCCGCTTCGATCGCCTGCTGCGCTGGGCTCTCAAGCTCCGCGGTGGTCATTATCAGCGCATCTTCGCCGTTATCGTCGTAATAGCGAATGCGGCGGCCTACTTCGATGAAGCCGAACGCTAGATAGAGTCGTTGCGCGTCGGCGTTCGATACGCGCACGTCTAGCGTTGCAACCCGTGCGCCGCCTCGCCGCGCCTCCTGCAGAAGCTCAAGGAGCAGCACCGTCGCCACCCCCGACCGACGGCTCTCAGGGAGCACCGCCATTGTGGTGACGTGCGCCTCGTCGACCATCAGCCAGATGCCACCAAAGCCAACGAGCGTGCCACTCATGCGGGCGCCAACATATCGCGCCAAACGATTCGTCGAGAGCTCTGTGGTGTATGCGCTTGTAGGCCATGGGGCCGCAAACGAGACGTTCTCAATTACCGCAACCTCCGCAAGGTCCTTGATGGTGAGTGGTGCCAGAACGGGTGCACGCATCATCGCGCCTCGCTTCCGCGAGCTGGCGCTGGATAGCGCAGGGTGACATGCGAAGCTACAGGTCCAGCCTCACGGACGAGTGCGCACGGGGCAACCCCTCTGCTCTCCTCCTGCGTAAGGTGTGGGGAGGCGGCCTCCCGAGCCACGACAACCGAGCCTCTCTCCGATACCTCGAGCGACTCACGAGTTCCGAGCGCTATAGAGAACGCTCGCTGCGCCGCCTGCCAGAGCGCACGATCTGAGGCGCACTCTCGCAGCGGGAGCGCCAGCGCAGCAGCAATGCCTGCGGCAGCCGAAGCTGCAACACGAACGCCGCTGTAGCTTCCAGGACCGTTTCCCACCACCACACCGGTGAGCGCGGTGCGTGCTGCTTGATCTGGAATGAGATTGGTAATGCGCTGCAGGAGTGGCTGCTCATAGTGGTTGTCCTCCGCGACGCACACAGGCAGGCCGCCACGCTCCTCCACGATGGCAACGATGCTGAAGCCGAGTGACCCATCAAGCACAAGGATGCGTAGGCTACTCACGTGCATCGCCCGATGTGATGCGTTGAGTGCTGTCAGACATCGAACCGAGTACCGCAAGGAGCTCTGGTCGCGCGCCGCGGATCACGGCGATGCGTGTGCCCTCGTCGGCGGCCGCCTCGAGATGAATGCTCAGCACGCCGGTGCCCGCTACCCCGAGTCCTTCAAGGTGCTCGGGCCACTCAATGAGGGTAACGCCGTGCTGCTGCCGCTCATCAATCACTCCAGCACGCAGCGCATCACTCCCCACGGGGAGGCGATAGGCGTCAACATGCCAGATCGGCAGGTCGCCGCGATGTTCAGAGATGAGGACGAACGTTGGCGAGGTGAGCTCTGGCTCCGCATGGAGTGCGGTTCCGATGGCACGAGCGAGCGTTGTCTTGCCGCTCCCCAGGTCGCCCGCAAGAAGGACCCGGTCACCCGGACGGAGTGAGGCGCCAATCGCCGCGCCGAGCGACGTCGTTGCTGCAAGGCTACCGAGCGTAATGGTGACGACGTTCACGCTGTAAGGCGCTGCAGGTCACCAATGGAGAGCACGACAAGATCGCCCTTGATCTCGACTGCACCCTGCGGGTCTGACGGCTGTGCGTCGGCCAGGCCGCGCCATGTGCCATAAGAGCCCGCCAGGGGGCCACCGATCACAACGGTATCCACGTCGAGGCGCGCCCCTCCGCGACGCGCCGTCGAGGCGGTGAGGCCGGCAGGGTGCCGCTCAAGGCGAACGTCGCTGCCGTTCAGGGTCTGGAGCGCCTTCCCTAGCTCTGCAGCCCATTCATCGCTCTCGCGGCGCCCGCCAAGTATCAGGAGCCCAAATGGCGCGAGGGCGACACCGGCGGCAACGCGTCGATCAATAGAAGCGCTGAGTGCCTCGCGCTCGCCATCACTCAGGCTGCCCACAACGAGACCTCGAATGCCGACAGCCCGAGCCCGCAGCACGGTCTCAGGGGAAGCCGAGACAACCGCCAGAACTCCCGCCTCGTGCGCCGCCGCCCACCCGCGGCTGTCTGGCTCTGTAGCCGAGAAGTAGAGGCTCCCCTCGACCTCGTCGCCAAGCAGAAGGCGCCCGCCGAGGCCACCCGTCGCGCTTGCGGATCGCGGTAGCAGCGCCAGTGGCGCCTCAATGGGGAGCACCTTTGCGGGCCTCACAGCCACGGGCGTGAGTGGGAGATCAACTAGTGGGGCACCACGCACAACAGCAACACCGGCGAGACCGCCGCGCAGCGAGGCCAGAACCTGGTGCCCATCAATCGCAACCTCAACGTCGACCAACTCCCCCGCCTGAAGGTCAAACTCCAGTGCTCCATCCGCTGACAGCGCATGCTCCTCCGCACCGGCTCGAACAAGCACCTCCTCGTCAGGGTGATCTGCGATAACCAGCAGATCGCCAGCGGGCACGAGTAGTTGATCCGCGGTCGCGCGAACCAAATCTGCTCCCGTCGTCTCAGTGAGCTGCTCAGTGCCAAGCGCCGCCAGTACCCCCGAAACATCGAGCAGCACCGTGGTGCGCCCAGGTGGAATCAGTGGCGAAAGTGCGGCGAGTGGCACGACGCCTGAAGAAAGATACGCCGCAAGCTGACCCGTAGCAATGAACACCTCGCCGCTCATCGGATCACCTTGATCGCTCGACCGCTCCGCGATCGACGCGATAGCATCAATACACGCGGCGGCGCGAGTCTGGTCGCCAATCTCATCACGCCCCGACATCGGCCGATCTGCGATGTCTCCAAGCCGGTCGGCAACAGCGGCGCGATCGCGCTCGCCAAGCGAACGCAATACTGCATCGCAACGGCGTCGACGCTCCGTCGCATCTGCAGGGACGAGTGCGGCCTCATCAATCCGCAACAGCTCGCCAGCCGTTCCGGGAGCCGCCCACGCGACTCTCCCAGCATCATGCGCAATATCGAGAATTCTCACGGGGACGCCGAGCGCCTCTGCGCAGCGGCTCGCCGCACGGCCGAGGGAGCTCGGATCACCGCGAAGCGAGGTAGAGATCGCACCGCTCTGCTCCGCTCCAGCAGAGCTCTGCAACATCGTCTCTGCCGCCTTGCTATCAGCTCCCGTAGGCAGCGTGATGCTACTGAGCAGCCGTGTAGGCTCCGCGTCAGACATCAGTGCATAAAAGCTGCGATCGAGATCCTCGCGAATCAAGAGATACGATGATCGCGTCACTTCTGGTTCACGTAGTGATACCCGCGCAGGTCGCGCAGCGCCACCGGTTTGCCGCTCACCGTATACACCCGCGCAAGTCGACTGGTGAAGCTCGTTGAGACCTCATTGGTAATCGTCTTTCGGCGTTTGGCAACGTCCACGGGCTCAATCAGATCAGCACCAGAGTCACCGATGAAAACCACCTCATCGGCTTCGGTCAGGTCGGTGGCCGGGTGATCTGTGGCATCAATGGTGATGGAGTCCATCGCAATCGTGCCAACAACTGGCAGGCGCACGCCGCGTATCAACACCTCGGCGACTCCCCGTTCGTGATACGAGATGCCATCGGCGTAGCCGATCGGCAGGGTGATGATCCTTGATGCGCGCTCTGCGGTGAATGCTGGCCCGTACCCCACGCCATGACCGACGGGGAGTGTCGCGATGCGCACAGGCCGTGCGGCGAGTCCATATACCCGTTCAATGCCGATCGTTGCAGCGGTCATCGTAGGTCGCAGCGCGTTCGGCACAACGCCGAAGAGCGCAATGCCAACGCGCGCAACCTGCTGAGTCTCTCCCATGGTGAGCAGCCCTCCCGACCCGACTAGATGAGCTTCGAGCTCGGGGGCCTGGGCTGCAGCCTGCTCGAGTACCTCCTCTTGCAGTCGTGATCGATCAACGTTCTCGGCTGCGCTGAGATGGCTCCAGATGCTCCGCAGCAGAATGTTCGGGTTACTGCGCAGCGCAGCGATCTGGTTGGCGAGATCGCCCGGCAGGATGCCGTCGCGACCGAGTCCAGTATCCACTTCAATATCGACGCTCAGTGGGGAGAGCCCAGCCAGATCGGCGCCGATCAGCTCGCGAACCACTGCTGACGACGATGCGGTAACGCCAATGCCTGTAGCGGCGGCGTCGCGCAGGTGCGCAGGCGCCACACGCCAGAGGACCCGGACGGGGCTAGTGATTCCGACGTCGCGCAACTCTTGCGCCTCATCAAAGGTGGCGACAAGAACGGCTCGCGCGCCAGCGTCGAGTGCGGCACGCGCGACGGGCACGGCGCCCAGGCCGTAGGCATCTGCCTTCAGCACCACATCAAGGTGGCCGCCAGCTGGAAGCTTCCCCTTAAGGGCACGGACATTCGTTGCGATCGCGTCGAGCCGCACCTCTACCCAGGCATCACGCCCGAGCGCAGGCAGGCCAACCTTCTGGATACGTTCGGGGAGCCCGCTCATCCTTGGGCCTTCCCAGCCGGCTCCGCCAACAGGGCCAGCTCCTCGCGCCGAAGTGCCTTGATGCGCTCGATCCGTGCCAGGAGTGCCGTCTCGGTGGCATCGAGGTCTGCGCCGATTTGCGGCGAAAAGAGGTACCGCCCGCCAGCTGTGCGTACGGCATAGGCGATCGCAATCGCATACTCGCGCTCGTGGCTGATCGAGAGCGCGATGTGCTGGATGCCGAGCTGCGTCGCTCGCGCCGCGGCGCGGTCATGAAGGCGCACCGAAGGCTGCCCAGTAGGTAGGCGCTCAACCTCGATCTCCTGCCAGCCGATGCCACGCACGCCGAGGCCAAGCACCTTTGAGACGGCCTCCTTTGCGGCCCAACGCCCAGCCATCGTCTCAGGGCGACCACGAACGTATGAACGCTCTGCGGCGGTCAGTACTCGGAGCTCAAATCGCTCCGGATGACGACGTAAGACGTTCGCAATTCGGTCCACACGAATGATGTCAATGCCGATCTCCGGCGTGCTCGTGGAGTGCTCTCCCCCGTCCATCACTCGACGGTGACGGACTTCGCGAGGTTCTTCGGCTGATCAATATCGGCACCGGCGAGCAGCGCCATCTCGTAGGAGAAGCGCTGCAACGGGATCGTTGCAATCAACGCGGCAATCTCAGGTCGCGCCGCAGGGATCACGATTGCATCCGTAGTGAAGCTAGACCAATCATCGACGCCAGAGAGGATCGCGATCACTGGCGCCGAGCGCGCGCGTGACTCCATCAGGTTGCTCACAAGCTTTGGCAGGACTGGCGAGTTCAGCACCACTGCCACCACAGGGTGATCGGCACCGAGAAGGCTGATCGGGCCGTGCTTCATCTCACCGGCGGCGATCCCCTCAGCATGGATGTAGGAGATCTCCTTCAGCTTGAGTGCCCCCTCTAGTGCCGTTGCGATCCCTGCACCGCGACTGACGAACATGAACCCGCTCGCGCCGAAGTACTTCGCGGCGATGCTTGGCAGCGCATCTGAGGCATCGAGTGCGGCTGAGGCCATCGCAGGGACGCGGAGGAGCTCCTCCGCCCATGCGCGTGCATCTGCAGCGGTCAGCGCGCCCGCGCGCCGCGCTAGGTCAAGCGTTACAAGAAGGCTGACGAGCGCTTGCGAGGTGTAGCTCTTTGTCGCGGCTACGGAGATCTCTGTTCCAGCCTGCAGCAGCACCACGGCATCCGCCTCACGCGTGAGCGATGAGCCGGCCGCATTCACGATTGCAAGCACTGATGCACCAGCAGCCTTCGCGATGCGCACGGCACCGAGCGTGTCTGCGGTCTCCCCAGACTGCGAGACGGCGATCACAAGGCTAGTTGACCCGAGTGCGGGCGGATCGTAGCGAAACTCGCTCGCTACAGTGACGCGCACTGGAATGCGCAGCAGGCGTTCGGCCAGCGTCGCCGCGGTGAGCGAGGCGTGATACGCCGAGCCGCAGGCCACGAATTCAATGGAGCGAGTCGCCTCGAGCACTTCGCTCAAAGGATCAAGTTCAATGATGGCAATTCCGGCGGCCGAGACTCGACCGAGCATTGCCGCCGAGAGTGCGCGTGGCTGCTCATCCATCTCCTTGCGCATGAAGTGGTCGTACCCCTCTTTGCGCGCCGCAGCACCATCCCAGTTAATCGTTTCAATCTTTGGGACGAACATTGCCCCAGTTGCATCGTAGAGGGTGACCCCGTCGCGCTGTAGGTCGGCAAGGTCGCCGTCTCGAAGGAAGATGATCTTGTTGGTGTGCTCCAGCATGGCGACAGGATCGGAGGCGAGGAACTGCTCCCCCTCACCGATGCCAACGGCAAGCGGCGCCTCGCGGCGGGCGGCAATAATCCGACCTGGTTCGCCGCGGTGCATCACCACGAGCGCCCACTGCCCGCGCAGTCGGGGAAGGATGGCCGCAACCGCAAGGCGAATGTCCCCCTGGTAGGCGTCTTCAATCAGGTGGGCGATCACCTCGGTGTCGACGTCGCTCGAAAGGGTGTGCCCCTTCCCCGCCAGTTCCCGCTGCAGCTCGGCGTAGTTCTCAATGATCCCGTTGTGGATGATGGCGATCTCGCCGTGCTCATCCATGTGGGGGTGGGCGTTCAGGTCAGTTGGCGCACCATGGGTGGCCCAGCGCGTGTGGGCGATCCCGGCGATAGAGCCGGTTGGCAGCTCGCCAACGACACCCTCAAGGTTGGCTAGGCGACCCGCACGCTTGCGCATGGAGATCTCGCCCCCTGTGGCCGCAACGGCGATCCCTGCGGAGTCGTAGCCGCGGTATTCAAGAAGGCGCAGCCCCTCAATCAACGTCGTCGAGACGTCGCGTGAGCCGATGTAGCCGACGATCCCGCACATAGCGGTAGTCTACCGCCCGCGTACGAGGCTCGCGGCGACCTCAAGCAGGCGTTCAACGGCGGCGCTGACCGCTGCGTGATCGGGGCCCTCGCCCATCACTCGGAGCAGGGGCTCGGTCCCAGAGAGGCGCACAAGTACGCGTCCGCCTGTCTGTGCAAGTGCCACCTCAGTCTGGCGAATGGCGTTCTGAAGATCAGGCTCCGCGAGCAGTCGCTCCCCCTCACCTGGGGGCACCGGCACCGTGCGCTGGAGTTGTGGGTCAAGGGGGATGGCGTCTGCCATCTCCCCAACGGGGATCCCCGCGCGGGCGACGAGCCCGAGCACGGTAATCGCGCTGAGGAGCCCATCACCGGTCGGTGAGAGCTCCCTGAAGAGGAGGTGACCACTCTTCTCGCCACCGAATCCGCCCGCGCCAGCGGCGAGTCGTTCAGCGATGTGTCGGTCGCCGACGGGGGTGCGCTCCAGGGCTATCCCGTGAGCGGCAAGATGGCGCTCCACGCCACTGTTGGTCAGCACCGTGGCGACGGCGCGGTCAGATCCGGCAACTCCTCGCCCCTTCCGATCGAGTGCGATGAGGGCGATCAAGACGTCACCATCAATGGCTCGCCCACTCGCGTCGACGACGACGCAGCGATCAGCGTCACCGTCAAGCGCGATGCCGAGATCGGCGCCGTGCGCGCGCACCTGCTCGCCGAGTGCCGCGGGGTCGGTGGCACCAACACGATCATTGATCACGCCATCACCCATCGCAAATGGCACAACTGTTGCCCCTGTGGCGGCGAGTGCCGCAACGGCAAATGGTGAGGCGGCGCCGTGTGCCGCATCAATCACCACGCTCATGGCGCTGGCACTCACTGTGTGGGCAAGATCGGCCAACGTTCGTTCGTATCGCTCGCGATATGCCTGGGCCTCCTCTGCGTGTGACGCTGATGGGGCAACTACCCGCAGGCCTCCTGCGAGAGCACGCTCCATTGCTGCCTCAAGCGCTCGCTCCTGCGCATCAGGAATCTTTCGCCCATCGCGTGCGAGCACCTTCAAGCCGTTGTACTCGACGGGATTGTGTGATGCCGTCACCACCACGCCGCAGGCAGCGTGTGGCTCGCCTGCAACGAGTGAGGCGAGTCCAGGCGTTGGGATAACGCCAACATCGATGACGGTTCCGCCGTGCGCCTCAATCGCGCCTGCGAGCGCGGCGGAGAGCTCGGCTCCGCTCGGTCGGGTATCGCGCCCAAGAAGAACAAGACCCGCCGGGTGCTGCTGCATCAGGGCGACACCGAGTGCGGCAGCCATCTCAACGGTAAGTGTGTCGCCAGCGATCCCGCGGATCCCATCGGTGCCGAAGCGAACCGTGGTCACGGGCGTCCTTGCGTTAGATCAGCGCTTGGTGAACTGCTTCGCCTTGCGTGCGCGGACGAGACCGTACTTCTTGCGCTCCTTGGCGCGCGGGTCGCGCGTCAGGAATCCAGCTTGGCGGAGTGGTAGTCGGTACGCCTCTGGATCAGCGGAGAGGAGTGCGCGTGAGATGCCGTGGCGAATTGCGCCTGCTTGGCCAGAGATGCCGCCGCCCTCAACCTTCACCATCGCATTGAAGCGACCCTCGGTGCCGGTGACTCGGTATGGCGCGAACACTTCAGACTGCGGAATGGCGCCGCCAAAGTGCTGTTCATAGGTGCGTCCATTGATGACAATCTGGCCCTCACCAGCAACGAGGCGAACGCGCGCAACGGAGGTCTTGCGTCGACCGGTTCCCTGGTAGTACGGCAGACTGGCCACGCTCTTCTCCTTCGGGCTCACGCGAGGGGCTCCGGCTTCTGTGGAGCGTGCGGATGATCCGCATCGGCATAGACCTTCAACTTCCGGATCTGTGCATTGCCGAGCTTCGTCTTTGGGAGCATCCCCTTAACGGCTCGGCGAATCGCCTCGTTTGGCTTGCGCTTCAGCAGGTCGCCGAGGACCTCCATGCGGTAACCACCTGGCTGCCCAGAGTGCGAGTGGTACTTCTTCGAAAGGAGTCGGTCGCCGGTAACAACCAGCTTCGCGGAGTTGATCACGATCACGAAGTCACCCGAATCGAGGTGGTCAGCGAAGGTTGGCTTCCCCTTCCCCATCAGCGTTGAGGCCACCTTCGTCGCGAGTCGGCCAAGGGTCTGACCCTCGGCATCGATCACGAACCAGCGGCGCTCGATTTCTGCGGCGCGAGGTGTCCAGGTCTTCGTGTTCATCTGATCCCCCTAGACCAACTCAAGCTGCACAAGCGGCGCCGAGTCACCCTGGCGGATGCCAATCTTGGTGATGCGACAGTAGCCTGACTTGCGGTTCGCATACTTCGGCACGATCTCATCAAAGAGCTTCTCAACGACGAGCGGCTCTTCCGGGAGGGCTGCAATCACTGCGCGTCGGGCCGAGAGGCCACCCTTCTTGGCGAGCGTAATGATCTGCTCAACCTGCGGACGAATCTCCTTGGCCTTGGCCTCAGTCGTCTGGATACGCTCGTACCGCAATACGGAAACTATGAGGTTCTTATAAAGGGCGAGGCGCGGCCCCTGCTTGCGGGAGAGCTTGCGTCCGCCAATCGCGTGCGAGGTCATTAGGGCTTCTCCTCGTCGTCGGCGCTCTCATCCTCGTCAAAAATGGCGTCGGCAGGGATGGTGCTCTCAGGCACATCGAACCCGCGCTCAACGAGTTTCTCGCGAACCTCGTTGAGGCTCTTCTGGCCAAAGTTGCGCAACTTGAGGAGCTCCATCTCTCCGCCATCAAGGGCGGTGAGGAGCTGGCGGACCTTGAGGATGCCAGCGCGCTTCAGCGCGTTATAGGCGCGCATCGGCAGATCAAGATCCTCAATCGAAACGTCAAGAAGGTTGCCGCCAGCCTCTGCCGCTGGCGCAGCCGCTGGGACCTCGCCGAGGCCGGAGAAGGCCGTGAACTGGCTGACGAGGATTGCCGCAGCCTTGCGGACAGCAGCCTCTGGCGTAATCGTGCCGTCGGTCTCAATCTCAAGGATGAGCTTCTCGCGGTCGACATCTTGGCCGACGCGCGTGTTCTCAACAGTGAAGTTGACCTTGCGAACTGGGGTAAAGATGGCGTCAACGCTCATCACGCCACGCGGACGTACCTCGCCCTCAGGGTCCGCATCAACGCGGTCTGAGGAGACGTAGCCAACTCCGGTCTCAACGACGAGGGTGGCCTCAATGGACGCCTTGTCGGAGTCGAGCGTTGCAAGAACCAACTCTGGATTGACGATCTCAATCTGGCCGTTCGGCTTGATGTCGCCAGCGGTGACCGGGCCTGCCCCCTTCTTCGAAAGGGTGAGCTCGATGCGCTCCTTCGCAAAGCTGCGAAGGCGAATCTTCTTGACGTTTTGGAGGATCTGCACGACGTCTTCGCGGACCCCTGGCAGCGAGGAGAACTCCTGCATGACACCGTCAATCTGCACGGCGGTGACTGCGGCACCTTCCAGCGATCCGAGGAGGACACGGCGCAGCGCGTTGCCGAGGGTAACGCCGTAGCCTGGCGCGAATGGGCCAGCCTCGTACTTGCCGTACGAGCCGAGCTCCTCGAGCGGGGCGATCTTGGTGGTCAGTGCATCGGACATATTCTCTCTCCCTCTTACCGCGAGTAGAACTCGACGACGAGTTGTTCATTGAAGTCGCCCGGCATCTGATCGCGCCGCGGAGCAGCGACCACCGTACCGGTCAACTTGGTGGCATCCACGCGGAGCCACTCCTGGATGCCATTTCCTGAAAGAGTGCCTGCGGCCTCCTTGAATGGCCCAATGTCAGCTCGCCCTTCGCGGACCGAGATGACATCGCCTGGCTTCAGTGAGTACGACGGAATGTTGACAGCCTGACCATTGATGGAGAGGTGGCCGTGGGTGATCAACTGGCGTGCCTGGTCTCGCGAGCTGGCGAGCCCAAGACGGTAGACGACGTTGTCAAATCGAAGCTCAAGGAGGCGGAGCAGATTCTCACCGGTCACGTCGGTGCCACGCTCAGCGGCCTCAAAGAGGCGGCGGAACTGGGTCTCGCCAATGCGATAGACGCGGCGCATCTTCTGCTTCTCGCGCAGCTGCAGGCCGTAGTCGCCAACCTTGCGGCGGCGCATCATGTGCATGCCTGGAGGGGTAGGGCGCTTCTCGAACGAGCACTTCTTCGTATAGCAGCGCGCACCCTTCAAGAAGAGCTTTGCGCCCTCTCGGCGGCACTGGCGGCAGACTGGTCCGGTATCTCGACCCATGCTTCTACTCCCCTAGACTCGGCGCTTCTTCGGAGGACGGCAGCCGTTGTGAGGCAGCGGCGTCACATCGGTGATTGCGGTGATGTCGAGGCCCGCCGTCTGTAGACCGCGGATTGCCTGCTCGCGTCCTGCGCCAGGCCCCTTCACGAAGACGGCAACCGAGCGAAGCCCGTGCTCCATCGCCTTGCGTGCGGCTGCCTCAGCTCCGAGCGATGCGGCGTACGGGGTGCTCTTGCGTGAGCCCTTGAAGCCAGCGACGCCACCCGATCCCCACGAAAGCACCGCGCCCGTTAGGTCGGTGATTGATACGAGGGTGTTGTTGAACGAGGCGGCGATGTGCACATGCCCGACCGGCACGTTCTTCTTCTCGCGACGTCGAGTCTTCGGTGCGCGCTTCTTCTTCTCTTCAGCCATCTCTCTACCTACTTCTTCTCAATCTTCTTGCCGGCGACGGTCTTGCGAGCGCCACGGCGCTGTCGTGCGTTGGTCTTCGTGCGCTGTCCGCGTGACGGGAGGTTCTTGCGATGTCGGGTACCACGGTAGGTGCCAACCTCGATCAGTCGCTTGATGTTCATGGCAATCTCGCGGCGGAGGTCACCCTCGACCTTGCGGCCCTTGTCGATGACTTCGCGAAGTCGGTTGACCTGGTCTTCGGTGAGATCGCGCACGCGCGTGTCGGGATTGATGGAGGTCTGCGCCAAGATCTTCTGGCTGGTGGTCAGGCCAACGCCGAAGATGTAGGTAAGGGCGATCTCAACACGCTTCTCGCGCGGAATATCGACGCCTGCAATACGAGCCATCAGCTAACCCTGTCGCTGCTTGTGCTTCGGGTTTTCGCAAATGACCATGACGCGACCGTGCCGCTTAATCACGAGGCACTTGTCGCAACGAACCTTGACTGACGCAGATACTTTCACTCGTTCTCCTGCTGTGAGCGGCGCACCGCTCGTGCTGCTACTTCAACCGGTAGGTGATCCGACCCTGGGTCAGATCGTATGGCGAGAGTTCGACCTTCACCCGATCACCTGGAAGGATTCGGATGAAATTCGTCCGAAGCTTTCCACTGATATAGGCGCGGATCCGGTGGCCATTTTCAAGCTCGATCACGAACGATGTGTTCGGTAGCGGCTCAACAACGGTCCCCTCGACCTCGATCGAATCTTTCTTCGCCAACAAACCCCCGATCAGAACGCGTTACTGGGTCTCGGAAGACCGAGACGGCGCGCTACGGAGTCCGCAGACGCGAGAGGGGAGAGAGTAGCAGAGCCCCACGATCCACGCACGAACGGGGCGTTCATGACCCCCTCGTGAGGATGGTGGAGCCCCCCGCCACGATGGCGATGCTCTCTTCCCAGTGTGCCGCGAGGCTCCCGTCAATTGTTACAACTGTCCACTCGTCGTCCATGACCCCCACCTCAGGCGACCCGAAGGTGAGCATCGGCTCAATCGCCAGGCAGTGCCCCTCCGCCAGGGTCAGACTCTTGCGGCCGGTGCGGTAGTTGGGTACCTGTGGGGCTTCATGCATGGCACGGCCGATGCCATGGCCAACGTAAGGGCGAACGATCCCGTACCCTGCCCGCAGGGCGACAGCCTCAATTGCCCCAGAGATCTCTTCAATGGTCGCCCCTGGGTGGGCGGCGGCGATGCCGGCATCCAGGGCCTCGCGGGTCACTGCAACCAGGCGCTTCGCCTCTGGAGACCCTTCGCCGACCACAAAGCTACGCGCCCCGTCGGCATGCCAGCCATCCCAGATGGCCCCTGCGTCAATGGAGACGAGCATCCCCTCTTTGATCTCGCGGTCGCCGGGGATGCCATGCACCACCTCGCTATCGAGCGAGATGCAGATGACGGACGGAAAGCCGTGGTAGCCCTTGAAATTCGACGTTGCCCCGTGGCGCTCAATGCAGCGCTCCGCGATCGCGTTCAGCTCGGCGGTGCTCGCACCGGGAACAGCCGCGGCCTGTACGAGCTCATGAATCTCGGCAACGATGGCGCCGGCCCGCCGCATCAACGCGATCTCGGCTGGGCTCTTGCGGGTGATCGCGCCCATCGCTAGGCCGTCAGCCCGACGGAAGCGGCAGCCGCCGCTAGCCGACCTTGGACCTCATCAATGGTTCCAACGCCGCTCACCTCCGTAAGGCGGCCAGTTGCGCGATAGAGTTCAACAACCGAGCCAAGGGCAGCCAGCTGATTTGCCAGTCGGAGCGCAACGGTCTCGGGCGCGTCGTCACTCCGGGTAACCAGCGCCGTGGCGCACACGTCGCACACCCCATGGCTCTGCGGCGGGCGGCTGAGGAGGTGATACGAGCGCCCACATGACGGGCAGACTCGTCGCGCGGTGAGGCGCTCTGCAAGGATCGCGTCGTCCACCTGCAGCAGTACGGCGGTAATCAACCGACCGCTCGCCGCATACGCCGCATCAAGTGCGGTTGCCTGTGCAGGATTGCGCGGAAAGCCGTCAATGATGACGCGGTTCGCTGCATCTGCCTTGGCAAGACGCGCTTGGATCATGTTGATGGTGACCTCGTCGGGGACCAACTGACCAGCATCAATAAACCGCTGTGCGGCGAGGCCGAGCGGCGAGCCAGCGGAAATTTCAGCACGGAAGAGGTCGCCAGTTGCAACGTGGGCTGCGCCCGTTGCTGCGGAGAGTGCCTCCGCTTGCGTCCCCTTCCCTGCGCCTGGGGCGCCGAGAAGGACGAGGATCACTTAATAAAGCCCTCGTAATTTCGCATCAACATCTGCGCCTCGAGCTGCTTCATCGTTTCCACCACAACGCTCACTGCAATCAGGAGTCCGGTACCGCCGAGGCTGACGCCAAGGCCGCCGAGATCGCCAAAGAGTGTGCCGAGCGCATACGGCGAGACTGCAACGAGTCCCAAGAAGAGCGATCCAAGCAGGGTGATACGCGTGACCACCTTGCCGAGATACTCCTGCGTTGGCATCCCTGGGCGAATGCCTGGGATGTAGCCACCGTTCTTGCGCAGCTGGTCTGCAGTTTCGTCAGGCTTGAATGTGAAGGCCGTATAGAAGTAGGTGAACGCGACCGTGAGGGTGAAGTAGAACGGCAGGTAGACCAACTTGTTTTGTGGCCCGAGTGTGTCCACGATCCACTGTGCCCCAGCCTTGACCCACGTCACCTCCGACGCGGTGAAGTAGCCGGCGATCTGTGCTGGGAAGAGCAGGATGCTCATTGAGAAGATGATTGGGATCACGCCAGCCTGATTGACCTTCAATGGAAGGAAGGTGCGGCCACCCTGGTAGACGCGATTGCCGCGGACGCGGCTCGCATACTCAACCGGAATGCGGCGCTGCCCCTCGGTGATCAAGATGATCGCTGCAACAGCCGCAGCGCCGACGACGGCGAAGGCGAGCAGCACGGCGAGATCTGGTGCGCTGAAGAACTCCTGAATGGCGCCCGGCACGCGGCCGATGATGCCCGCAAAGATGATGAAGCTGATCCCGTTGCCGATGCCTCGCTCGGTGACAAGCTCGCCGATCCACATCAACAGCAACGAACCGGTCGTGAGGATCACGATCTGCACGAGGGTCTCTGGGCTGGCCAGGTCGAATCGCGTCTTCAGCACGTTCTGGCTGTTCAGCAGTGCGAGGAAGGCGTAGCTCTGCAGCGCCGCGAGCGGCACGGTCAGGTAGCGGGTGTACTGGTTGATCTTGTTGCGACCGTACTCACCCTCGCGGCTGAGTTCGATCAGGCGCGGCACCACGCCGCTCATGAGCTGCATGATGATCGAGGCGTTGATGTACGGGTTTAGACCCAGGCCGACGACGCTGAATCGTGCCAGGCCGCCGCCTGAGAAGAGGTCAAGGAGGCCGAAGAGGGCGTTGTCCTTGAAGAAGTTCGAGAGGGCCGCTGGATCGGCTCCTGGCACTGGTACATGGCTCAACAGGCGGAAGACGACGAGCATCGCGGCGACGAAGAAGAGCTTGCGTCGAATCTCGGGGGTTCGGAACGCGTTCACTAGGGTGTCAATCATCGTTCGTCTCCTCCACCGCTGTGTGTAGGCGCACTGTGCCTACGTGCGACTTAACCTTAGGCGCCTGCGCCGTCGGCCCCTGCGGCCTTGGTGGCGCGCTTTGCTGGAGCCCTCTTGCCTGGTGTTGGAGCGTTCTTTCCCGCCTTCACCCCTACTGGGGCGGCAGAGGAAGGCGTCGCGCTCTCGTACACCGTGATGTCACCGCCAGCAGCCTTGATCTTGGCCACGGCACTGTCGGTAAACGAATTGGCGGCAAAGAGGATCTTCGTCGAAATCTCACCGGTGCCGAGCACCTTCAACGGCTTCCCTCGAGTCTTGAGGAGGCCCGCTGCGGCAAGGATGTCGGCGTTCACGCTGAGTGGGCTCTCGCCCTTCAAGCGGCCAGCGTCGATCCACTGCTGAATGCGACCAACATTGACGACCGCGACTTCGACGCGCAGAACATTGCGGAAGCCGCGAAGCTTAGGAATGCGGCGATGGATTGGCGTCTGGCCACCTTCGAACCACGCTGGGATGCTCCCACCGCTTCGTGAGGTCTGGCCCTTCGTACCGTAACCGGCAGTCTTACCGCGCCCAGCCGCAATACCGCGGCCGACGCGAATTCGCTTCTTCTTTGACCCTGGTGCTGGCTGCAGATCATGGAGCTTCACTTGGTCACCTTCGCCTTCTTAACCTTGGCAGGCTTCTTCGCCTTCTGTGCCTTCTTCGTTGCGACTGCGGTTGCCGCAGTAGCAGCCTCTGCGCCAGTCAACTCATCGACCGAGACGAGGAAGTTCACCTGGCGCACCATGCCGCGAACGGCAGGATTGTCGGGGAGAAGGTTGGTGTCACCGATGCGGTCGAGGCCGAGTGCACGAATCGTGCCGCGGTTTCGCGCAACATGCCCGAGCTCACTCTTGACCTGAGTGACCTTGATGTACTTCTCAGCCATGGTGCACCTCTGGCGTCGACTCTTGGCCGCCGACGCGGATGCGGACGCGCTTGCCGCGTGCGGCTGAGATCTGCTCAGCCGTGCGCAACTGCGAGAGCGCCTCGATCGCGGCACGGGTTGCGTTCACGGGATTTGACGAGCCGTAGACCTTGGAGAGGATGTCGTGAATGCCCGCAGCGGTAATGATCGCGCGAATTGCGCCGCCGGCGATCACGCCAGTTCCCTGCGAGGCTGGCTTGAGCATCACGCGGCTGGCGGAGTGCTCGGCCGAAACTTGGTGCGGAATTGTGGTGCCAAGGAACGGCACGCGGATGAGGTTCTTCTTCGCGTCTTCGGTCCCCTTGCGGATGGACTCTGGCACTTCGCCGGCCTTGCCGATGCCCACGCCAACGTGACCCTGGCCATCGCCAACGACGACGAGCGCGGAGAAAGTGAAGCGTCGTCCGCCCTTGACTACCTTCGCTACGCGATTAATCTGCACGACCTTCTCCGCGAGGGTCAGCTTCGACGCGTCAATTCTCGCCATCTCAGTGCCCTCCTAGAACTCAAGCCCGGCAGCCCGGGCAGCGTCTGCGAGCGCCTTAAGGCGCCCATGATATTTAAACCCAGCGCGGTCAAAGACAACCTTCGCCACTCCAGCGGTCTTTGCTCGCTCAGCAACGAGGGTTCCAACTTCGGCAGCCTCCTGCACCTTTGTGCGCTTCGCGTCGCCCTTCACCGTTGCGTCCAGGGTAGAGGCCGCCGCCAGGGTCTTCCCGGTTGCGTCATCGATCACCTGCGCGTAGATGTGGTTCAGGCTGCGGAAGATCGCGAGTCGCGGTCGTGCGGCTGAGCCTTCAACGGTGAGTCGAATTCCGAAGTGGCGACGCTTACGCGACGCGACGCGTGTCGTTGCGCGGCTCACTTGGCACCAACCTTTCCGGCCTTACCGGCCTTGCGGCGGATGACC
>NZ_JBBAWK010000004.1:0-111378 GCF_040397215.1 Candidatus Limnocylindrus sp. | reverse complement strand
AAGGACGGCGGCATCAGCGGACCGCTGTGATCTATGAGTGACGAGCAGCGCCCAGTGACCTCCCTGCCGGTAGATCCGTCGCGCCAGACTGAGATTGACAAGCAGCGCGTGCCGATGGCTGCGCGACCGTACCGACTCCTCGCACTCGTGAAGCAAGACGCCGTCGTGCGCGTACAGAAGGAGCCAGATGACACGGTCTTGACCTGGCCACACCTCCTGACGATCGAGTTCTTGTCGGCGGTGGCGATGAGCATCTTTCTTCTGCTGCTTGGCCTCTTCATTAATGCCCCACTCGAAGAGCTCGCGAACCCGAACGTCACACCGGCCGTGGCGAAGGCGCCGTGGTACTTCTTGGGCCTGCAGGAGTTGCTCGCCTACTTCCACCCGACAGTTGCCGGTGCGCTTACCCCCGCCGCAGTGCTCATTGGCTCCGCCCTTATTCCGTATCTTGACCGCCGCAACATTCACAGCACGAAGCCATCAGAGCGCAAGCTTGAGGTCACCCTCTTCTCCGTGCTCTGGGCGGTTGGCCTTGCGGTGACCTTCATCGGCATCTTTTTCCGCGGCCCTGGCTACTCCTTCATCTTGCCGTGGTCGACCGGCTTCTTCTTCAGCTTGTGATCGGAGTGGCGCAGTGAGCCATTACAGCGTTGAGCCGAGCGACACGCCTAAGGCCCTCACCGCGCAAACTATCAAGGCGTTGCGCCACGAAGAGGTGAAGGGGATCTCGCGACGGCGACTCCTTCGAACATCGATTGGCGCAGGCTTCGGGCTCTGGTTACTGCAGGTGACCGCCGGCACACTAGGCTTCCTCTGGCCAAACCTTGAGGGTGGCTTTGGCGGCAAGATTCGCGTCGGGACACTGAAGTCGCTGATTGACGCCAACGCCGGACTCCCCATCAAAGATGGCTTCCCGGCTTACGTGCAGGATGCGCGCGCCTTCATCATGCTCGTCGATCCGAATCGCCAGGAGTTCGTCGCAGGGGAAGATCCAACAGGCGATGGCACCTCGTTGAATGTGCGTGCGTTGTATCAGCGCTGCCCACACCTCGGCTGCAAACCAAATCCCTGCATCAAGACCTATTGGCTCGAGTGCGCCTGCCACGGCAGTCGCTACGACCGACTCGGCACCAAGGCGCAGGGCCTCGGGCCCGCTCCACGTGGCATGGACCGCTTCGCATCGGTCGTCGATAAGGACGGCGTGCTCACCCTCGACACAGGCAAGATCAGCCTTGGCACGGTGCCGCTCGCGATTGGCACGCCAGGGATCGAGGCGCCACGCGCCGCTACGGGGTGCATCTAAATGAGCGAAGAGCAGCAGCTGCCAGTGCCGAGCGAAAAGGTGAGCACGCCGGTGCCACGCCTTTCGAGCCCGAGCCAGATTCAAGCGCATGGCCTCACCGCTGAGCGCGCCACCAAGATCGTCAACCAGAGCGGCTCCTCGCGCATGGCAGCCCTCCTCGGAATCGGCATCGTCACCCTCTTCATCATCGTCTATGCCTTCTACGACCAGGGCCTCCCCGGCGCCACGGGCTCATCGCGACTCGATACGGCGAAGCGCGAGCAGTACCTTGAAACGGTCAAGCGCGGCTACAACCTCTTTGAAGCGAACTGCGCCCGCTGCCACGGCGCACAGGGCCAGGGCGGGATTGGGCCAGTCCTCAACGACCAGGGGAAGCTGCTCGCCCACCTGACGCCGCAGTACCTCATGAATGTGCTCACCGTTGGCGGCCGCTACGTGTGTGGTAACGCCAACTCGCTCATGGGTGTGTGGGCCAACACCAATGGTGGCCCGCTGAACTACCGCGAGATTGAAGAGCTGATCGCGTGGGTCCGGGCAACTAATACCGACACCATCGAAGTGCGTGATCCAGCTACTGGCGAGATGGTCGAAGTCACGGGATGGCGAGATGCGGCCTACGCCCCCGCAGCCGACGCTACTCCCGTACCAGCCTGCTGGTCTGATGCGTTCGCGGTCTCACCAACGCCGACCGGGCCAGCGACCCCAACACCATCAATGGTCCCAGGCAGTAGCTACACGATCGTTGCGATGGGGGTGAAGTACGACCTCTCGGCCCTGGCGGTGGCGGCGGGTAAGGCATTCAGCATCGTGTTCGATAACCAAGATGCTGGCATCCCACACAACGTTGCCATCCACCAGGGCACCGCCATGGGGACCGAGGTCTTCAAGGGCGAGATTTTCCCTGGCATTGGCACGCGCACCTACAGCGTGCCAGCCCTCACTGCTGGAACGTACGTCTTTGTCTGCACCGTGCACCCAAACATGGTCGGCACGTTGACGGTGAAGTGATGAGCGGCAGCAACGATCCACGAGCACTCGGCCCAGGTGCTGTCCCGCCACGCCGCGTGCTCTTCGGCCTGCTCGATGCGAACGGTTGGGGCTGGGCCGGTGTGCGCTCCGTGCTCTGGACCCTCGTGATCATCTTGATGCTCGGCTACATCCCCGACCGCGCCTACTACCTGACAGTGTCACCGACGGTAGAACTCGGTCTGAACCTCGCGTCGCTGGTGAATATTTGCCCAGCCGAGGACGAGGGGCTCCCATGCCCAGCGCCCGCCGGCGCCCTGATCCCATGGAAGAGCGCCACCGAGGCCGATCTGCCAGGGGACGGCGTGGATGGTTCGCTCCTCCAGGCTGGCGCACACATTTACTACATCGGTGGCACGACGGGCACGGCGACGCGTGTGGCCAGCACCACCGTCTCTGTTGCGACGGTTGACGCTGCTGGGCTGAGTGCCTGGTCCGCCGGCACTCAACTTCCAGAGGCTCGCGCACATGCTGGCGTCGCCTTCTTCGCGGGCAAGGCGTACGTAATTGGCGGCGCATCAGACACCACAACTGCAACCGCATCTGTCTACGTGGGAACACCGGACGCAACCACAGGGCTTATCACAGCATGGGTGCGCCTCGACGCACTCGAGCTGCCAGCTGCGCGCGCTGGCGCATCGGTCACCGTTGTCTCTGACGGAATCGTTGTGCTTGGTGGCGAGGGGACTGACGGCTCACCAACCACAACCGTCTGGAAGGCGAAGCTCGGCGCCAGTGGCGAACTTGAGCCCTGGGCAACCTTCATGGAACTTTCAGCACCGCGTAGCTTTGCCGCGGCGGCGGTTGTTGGCGATTCGATCTATGTCTGGGGCGGGAAAGATGCGAGCGGCCCTGCCGCTGGTTCACTCCGCGGCGACATCGCCGTTGCGCCTCCGGCCCCAACTGGCCACAGCGCCCCAGTGGTGAACCCCGACGCCGAGGCGCAAGGCGACGCGGAGATCGGCACGATCTTCCGCTGGCGCGCAACGGAGGGTGACGGCAACCTGCCAACGCCACGTGACGGCGCCGCGATGTGGAGTGCCAACGGCACCCTCTACATTGCGGGTGGCACCACAGGCGGCACAGCAACTTCTAGTGTCCTCTGGGCGGCACCAGTTGCCGCAACGGGCATCACCGCCTGGACATCTGTTGAAATGAGCAACCTCCCAGCCGATGGTGCGCGCGTTGGCGCGAGCGGTGTCGTGATCGGCGCACACGCAATGCTGCTTGGCGGTGCTGATGCTACGGGCGTGTACAGCGCGGGCGCACTCACCGCTGGGACCTCACCGAAGGCACCGGTCTTCCGCGCGGGCCTCTTCGGTCTCACCGTTCCTGGCTTGGCACTCCAGGGCGAGATCGGCCAGCAGATCGGCTTCCTCTCGGCCGCTGGCGCCTGGACTCTCAACTTCGTGATCATGCTTGGGGCTGCCGTGGCGTATAGCCAGCGTGAGCGCTTCCGTGCGTGGGTCGGTGCAAAGCTTGGCCGCAAGGGCGCATCCGCTCGCTAGCCGCGCCCGCCACCGCCGTATACTTCCGCGAAACACCTGCCCGGGTGTGAAGTAGGAGGAAACATGAATACAGCAACCGCAAAGCGCCTCTTTGGTATCAACGCCCTGTTCGCATGGTTTGGTTATCTCGTGGCCGAGATCACCAATGTGCTTCAGCTCGTGCCACCAGAAGAGCGCTACGTCCCAGGCTCACACGCGTTCGGCGGCAGTGCCGATGGTCTGGCCGGTGCGATCGGTCGCGTCTTCGACTCGCACGGCTACTTCACCACCTGGTCCAACCTACTGGTGGCAGTCATCCTGACGATGCTCTACCGGAATCCACAGCGGGTTGGGCGCGTCTTTGATTGGTTGCGCAATACCGGGCTCCTCATGATCACCATGTCGATGGTGCTCTATCACCTGCTCCTTGCGGGCGGGGCGCACCCACAGGGCCCATACGCCGTCTCAAATCTCTTTGAGCACTACTTGACCCCGATCATCACGATTCTTGTCTGGGGTATTGCTGGGCCACGCGGTCGCTTCCCATTCGGCGACACGTTCCGCGTCTTTATCATTCCGATCGCCTACCTGGTCTACACCCTGGTGCATGGCGCACTCGCTTCGGTCTACCCATATCCGTTCTTTAACGTGGCTGAGCACGGTTATGAATTTGTACTTACTCAGATGGTCAAGATTATTGTGGAAGGGTACGTGGTCGCGCTGATCTTCTTCGGCGTTGGGAAGCTGCGCAGCCGCTGATCTGACCCGAAACGTTTGGTGAGCCGAGCGGGGTTCGAACCCGCGACCAAGGGTTTAAAAGACCCCTGCTCTACCGCTGAGCTACCGGCCCGCGCAGATTCTCCCACGGCGGCGCACGTTACGAGCCCCGGGCGTGGGAGAATAGGGTCATGAGGCGCTCATGGACGATTGACGCGGCGACAAAGGAGCTGGCCGGGCTGCGCCCGATCATCAGCCTCCTCCGTGACCAGCGCATCGAACTTGAACGCATGAAGGATGACCTGCTGCGCCTCCGCCGCCTTGAGCGCATGGGCGCCCTGCCTGGTGGCGCCGACCAGAATCAGCTGCAGCCGGTCGATCTCGACCCGGCCCTTCGCGACAAACTCGCGAGTAGCTCCGTGGTTGAGATGCGCATTCGGGCGGCGGTAGATCAGATGCAGGCGAGCGTCGATCGGGTCACCGGCCGCGGCGTTGAGCTGCGCGATATTGATCGCGGCCTCGTTGACTTTCCAGCGATCGCCTTCGGCCATCCGTTCCTGCTCTGCTGGGAGGAGGGGGATGGTGACGAGGTGCTCTTCGCCCACAACATGGGCGACGGATACGGTTCTCGCCTGCCGGTCGCGGAGTTCCTGCGCCGCCTCGCCGCATCCGCCGAATCCGAGCGCTAGTGAGCGATCTCCCGTTGACGCTCGCCCCCGCAGAGGCGGCAGCACTCCTCGAAGGACCCGACGCTCCGTTGATGATCGATGTTCGTGAAGAGTCGGAGTGGAACGAGATGCGCATCCCTGGTGCACTGCTGATTCCGCTCTCGCAGTTTGTGGCACGGCAAGACGAGATCCCCGCAGGTCGGGCGCTGATCATGCAGTGCCGCTCGGGGGGCCGCTCAGGTCAGGCGGCGCTGGCGCTACGCACCGCCGGCCGCGCCAACGTTGCGAACCTTGCGGGCGGCATTACCGATTGGGAGGCTGCAGGGCTCCCGATTGAATATGGGGAATAACCTGCGCATTTGACGGTTTGCCCCGCGCTGCCGATACTTCGCGAGCGGGGTGGAGCAGTGGCAGCTCGTCGGGCTCATAACCCGAAGGTCGGTGGTTCGAATCCATCCCCCGCAACCAACACAACACCAACCCCGTATCGGGGCACGCCCGCCTATGGACCGTCGGCGAAGGCGGCAATCTCTGCGACGCTGGTGAACGGCCCAACGCGGTAGTCGAGTACCACCCCGTTTGCGTCAAGGAGCAGGGTGAGGGGCGCGGCTCTCACTGGCACCTGCGCGGCAATGGCGCCATCGGCATCAATCAGCGTTACCCAGGTTGCGCCGAGCTCTGCCGCAGTGGCTGCTGCCGGCCCAATCGAATCCTTATAGAGAACACCGAGCACCGTGGCGCCAGGGGCGAAGCTTGCGGTGTAGTCGAAGAGGAGCGGAATCTCATCGCGGCAGGGGATGCACCAGCTCGCCCAGAAGTTCAGCAGGATGCGCTGGTCACCACTCGCCACGTCTGGCCAAGCGGTGATCGTGGTCGTCGGGTCGCTGAGGGGGTGTGCCTCACCGATGCGCATGGTACGGCCAAGCAGCGTGTCGCTGCTGGTAGCAGAGCCGCTGCAGCCGGCGATCAGGCTCGCAATGAGAAGGGCAAAAGCGGCGCGGCGGATGCGCGCCAGGCTGATCACTGAACGACGATCGCCCCGAGCATGTTGGGGTGCACCGTGCAAACGTAGACATACGTCGTGCCGGCGGTGAGGGCGGGCACGTCGTAGGTGCGCTCATCAAAACCGTTGAAGATCTCGCCCTGGTAGACCTCTGGACCAGCACCGGTGCCCTCGTGGATCGCGACGTTGTGCGGGATCCCCTCGTCCTTGTTGACGAAGCGAATCGTGAATGGCGCACCAGCTGGCACGGTGATTGTCGCTGTCTCATAGGCGACGAGCTTTGCGCAGATCGTGACAGTCGCCGTGCCGCCTTCGGCGCAGGCAACGGGCTCGCCGCTCGGCGAAGGGCTTGCGTCACTCCCACCGATGATGCCGACCTGGGAGCCAGCGAAGAAGAGGAAGGTAAAGCTGAAGAGGGCGATCGCAACTCGCGGTGTCTTTTGCGGAGTTGGATTAACAAGATGCCCCGTGCTGTCGGCTTCGGCGGTGGCACGATATTCGCGAGCTGCGTCAAGGAGCCAACCGACAAGCGCGAGCGCCGTCATGAGCATACCGAGGAGGGCAAACTCGAGTCCAATCGCAACACCGAAGAGCATTACCGCAGCGCCGGCGCTCACCAGGAGTGGTAGAAGTGATGGCGGCGGCAGATGGACACCCTCTGGTGGCCCGATCGGCGCCGCAGTGACTGGAAGTTCGTCAACGCGCAGCGCCATCGCTGAGCCTGCGCCAAGTGCGTCGTACTCGCGAACCGCTTCGCGGCCCCAGGCAACGAGTGCCAGGACGAAGAGGATCCCAGCGCCGGCGAGTGCTGGGCCGCCCAGTGCGACGGAGAAGAAGAGTGCGGCAGAGGCTGCGGAGATGAGGAACGGCGCGAGGCTTGGCCCTGGTAGGTGAACTCCCGCTGGCGCCTGCGGCTTACGAATCGGTATGCCGATACGACGCGGCCCTGCGCGACGGAAGCGCCAGAAGACCCAGCCGTAGAAGGCAACAACAAGGAAAAGAACGCCGAGCGGGATGAGCTTGATGAGTGCGCCCCAGTCAGGAGCGACGAATGGCCCAAGAAGTGAGATCACCCACTCAAGAAGGGAGCGGAGAAACTCCATGTCGAGGGGGTTCCCTTATCCGTCGGTGTTCATCGCGTGGATCAGGATCAGCGTCATCGTCGCCATGGCAATCCCGAGGGCGAATAGGAGCACGGCGCCCTGTAGGTCGTTGGAGACGAAGAGGTAGACGGCGCCGAGGAGCACGAAGAGGAGACCAAATGCGTAGGCGAACCTGTTCATTGTGCTCCCCCCTAACGCCCAAGTGGGCTGGTCGTACATGCTTGTGCGATTGTAGCGCCGCCCAAAAAACTACGAACTGGACGAAGATGCGGGTATGACGCACCTGTTGCTGGTCCCGACTCATGGGCCGACTCCGCCTGAGCTCTCACTCGGGGCGCTCCTCTATTGGGCCTGGCCACCAGTCGTTACGGTCGCAATCGCCGTGATTGGTCTGCTTTGGGCCCGTGCGATCCGCCAGGTGGCACGCGCACATCCCGGGAACCCGTATCCACGTCGCCGCACGCTCAGCCTGATCGCCGCCTTCGTCCTTATTCTCCTCGCGCTGCAGTCAGGTATCGAGCGCTACGACACCACCCTCTTCTCGGTGCACATGGTTCAGCACCTCATCCTGCTCTTCCCGGTGCCGATCCTGCTGCTGCAGGCCGGGCCAATGACACTCCTCCTGCGGGTCGCCTCGCCGCGATGGCGCGTGCGGATCCTCGCCATTTTGCAGAGCCGCGCCGTTGGGGTGATCAGCCACCCGCTCGTCGGCTGGACGCTCTTGGTTGCGGTGATGTGGGGGACGCACCTCTCCATGCTGTTTGAGGCGGCACTTGAGGAGCCACTTATTCACGATTTGGAGCATTCACTTTATTTAGGAACCGCCCTCCTCTTCTGGGCGCCGATCTTCTCGGTTGACCCGATCCGGCACCCCCTGCGCGGCGCTGGCGCACTGGTCTACCTCATTGCACAGATGCCGCAGAACAGCTTCCTCGGCGTGGCGATCATGTGGTCAACGACGCCGCTCTATCCGCACTACGTCACGCTGCAGCGCGCCTGGGGGCCATCGCCACTCGAGGATCAGCAGCTCGCCGGCGCGATCATGTGGCTCGTTGGCGACGGGCTTTTCTTGTTTGCGATCTTCGTCGTATTGGCCGCGCTGGCGAAGTTAGAGGATCGCCCCGAATCGCGATACGATGAGGCGCAGACGGCGGCTGCAATCGCGGAGATCCGTCGGCGAGAGGTGCTCCTGGCGGAGCGGAAGAGGAGTGAAGGGTGAGCGTGGCAATCGATCCGGTCTGCGGCATGGAGGTGACGATCGCCCCTGACGCCCTCACCGCCTCAATTGAAGTCGCGGGGCTCGCCGTTGCCGGCCAGGCCGACCGCCATCGCGGAGCACTCGACGTGAGCGCCCCTGGGCAGGAGCGCTTCTACTTTTGTGGGCGTGGCTGCCTCCTCGACTTCCAGGACGACCCCGCTCCGTTCCTTGACGCGGGATATCAGCCCTCGGGGATGTAGGGCAAGTCGGGCGGGAAGTGGTACCTTCTCGCGCACAGGTCTCCAGCAGGAGATAAGAGAGAGAGGAGCTCGCGACCATGACCTACGTTATTGCAGAACCGTGCATTGATGTACTTGACCAGTCGTGCGTCGCCGTCTGCCCCGTGGACTGCATCCACTTCGAAGAGGGGAACGATCGCAAGCTCTTCATCGACCCAGATGAGTGCATCGACTGCGGCGCCTGCGAGCCAGAGTGCCCAGTGAACTCAATCTTCCCGGCCGAGTCGGTACCGGCGCAGTGGTCTGGCTACATTCAGATCGACGCCGATTGGTACAAGGACAAGGCTGGCGCGCGCAGCGCCGTCGACACCGCCAAGCCGCGCTGAGGCGGGCGCCTTGAGCGCCGTCGCACCATTCTCCTGTTCGTGGTGCGGCCTCCCCGTATCCGCAACAACGCTTGAGGATCTCTCGGCGTGGACACTCCTCTGTGCCGCCTGCCTTGAGCGCGCACCCGGCCAGCCATACCTCAAAGCAAAACTAAAAGAGGGCTTGCGCCGACGCGCCGAAGGTTCACAGCCACCCGTCGGCATTCCACTCGCGTCGACACCGACACCAGCAGCGCCTGCAGTGAGCGGCGCACCCGATGCTGGTGAGAGCGGCGTGCCCGCGCGACTCGGACTCTTGCCACCACCACAGCACCCAGACGAACTGGAGGCGTGGTACCTGAATCGTGCGCCGTACGATCGCGGACCGCTCGGCGGTGCAACCTGGCAGGGGGAACTCGATCGCGCAGTGCTCTGGCTTGATGCACTCCCGTATGAAGGACGAATTGTGGAGCTTGGTGCCGGGATCGGATTCTGGACGGTGCTACTCGCCTCGCGCGGCGACACGAGCGCCTATGACGCGCGGGAGGATCGCCTAGAGCGCGCGCGCCGGCGACTGATCGCGCACGGCCTCACTGCGCATTTGCATCCCCGTGCGATCGACGCGGGCCCTGAGGGGGCTCCCGCCGGGCTCGTCGTGGTGCCGTTCGTGTTGAGCCAACTGGCCGCCGAACCGCGAGCGCGCATGATCGATGTGGCGTATGCGTGGTTAGCGCCAGGTGGACGAATTGCCGTGATCGATTTGGCCCCGCCGAACTTTGACCCGGCAACGTTGGAGCAGGCGGCGGGGGAGATTCTCGGCGCTCGATTTACTGATCGCAGCGCCGAAGTGCTCGGTCGACACCTCGTGCTGATCGAGGCGACGGCGCGTTAGCAGCCCTTACGGGTGCAGCGTGTGCGAGTCGAGGAGTCGGTTCAGGAGTTCCGGTAGCGCGCCCTTTGTGAGGCCCGCGGGGCGAATCGGTTCCCCATCTCCAATCGCGACTCCAATGATCGGGTCGTCGCTGTTGGCGCCTGTAGGAATCTCGAGCACAGCCGCGGCGGCAAGTTCCGCCAACTGTTCGGCTGGGAGCGTGACACGCTCGGTGTGCTCGCCGTGCGTCATGACGATGCGTCCATCGGCATAGATAAGCCCCTGCTCTTCCATGCCGTTCGACCAGCTGCGGGTGATGGTGTAGGCGGGGGTTCCTGTTGGCTCGGTCGCGCTGCTGCACGCCGCCAGGCTGGTGACGGCAACGAGGGTCAGGAGCAGCACGGTGGATCGCCTCATCATGCGATCATACCCGAAGGCAATTAGTCAAGGAGGAGACGATGGCAGGACGACGTGGTGGGGCAGAAGAGCTCCGCATCCTTGAGGCGCAGCTCGACCGCATGCGCGGCATGCTGGGCGCGTATTCGGAGCTCTTCTTTCGGCAGATCACCATCTGGGGTGTCGTGAGCCTGGTGCTCCTTGCGATCTCAGCGCTCAGCGATGGAGCACCTGTCGCAGTGCTCCTGCTCTTTGTCGTTCCCTTCACCTTTCTCGAGGCGGGCTACACCTTCTACTACACGGTGTTTGCGCGACGGCACGCAGAATTTTTAGAGCGCACCATCAACGCGCGGCTCGGTCGTGAAGTACTGGCGGTCCATCGGCTAGAGGCGGCCTACTTCTATGAACCCGACGCACCGAAGCTCTCGTTTCTCTCGTTTGGTCGGCTGAGCGGCTATGGCAGCGTCATGACGATCGGCTACTCCATCGCGGCGGCGCTTCTCTGGGGGGCGGGACTCGACGAGGGCCTCATCCAGGTGACAGCTGGGGGGATGCCCGTCGGCGTGCTTCTCGCCGGGGCGCTCTGGACCATCGGCGTCACCCTCTATCTGCTCTGGCACTTCCTCTCCCGCCGTGACGAGGAGCGCCTCTTGGCCGCCCTACGGGTCGCTTACCCAGATGCGGTAGTCTCGCGTGGACGCGCCCGGTCTGGGCGCTAACCGACCCACGGGCAGAGGAGTACGAGCGACGTGACCACCCCCGATTCGGGAGCGCAGCACGGCACGGTTACCGAGCTCGACCGCGTCACGATTCGCTTCGCCGGCGACTCCGGCGACGGGATGCAGTTGACCGGCTCGCAGTTCACCGCCACCACCGCGCTCTTCGGCAACGACGTCTCGACCCTCCCCGATTACCCCGCCGAGATCCGTGCACCAGCCGGCTCGCTGCCAGGTGTCTCAGGATTCCAGATCAGCTTCTCCAGCGGTGACATTCACACCCCGGGTGACCGCCCCGACGTGCTCGTCGCCATGAACCCAGCCGCGCTCAAGGTGAACCTTGGCGACCTGGTTCCAGGCGGCGCAATCATCGTGAACACGGACGCCTTCAATGAGATCAACCTGCGCAAGGCGGGCTTCACCGAAGATCCGCTGAAGAACCAGAGCCTGCAAGGGTTCAACCTCTACGAGATTCCAATGTCAACGATGGTTGCTGGTGTCTGCGAGGGTCTCGGCCTCAGCAGCAAGCAGGTTGAGCTCACCAAGAACTTCTTCGCCCTCGGCGTGATGTTCTGGCTCTACGAGCGTTCGATGGCGGGCACCGAGAAGTGGATCGCCGAGAAGTTCGCCGGCAAGGATGCGATCGCCGAGGCGAACCGTCGCGCACTGCATGCGGGCTACGCCTTCGGCGAAACGACCGAGATCTTCCACACGCACTACCGCGTCGCCGCAGCGCACCTACCACCAGGAACGTACCGCAACATCACCGGCAATGAGGCGACCGCCCTCGGCTTCGTCATGGCATCAAAGCTCGCCGAGCGCGACCTTTTCTTAGCCAGCTACCCGATCACGCCCGCCTCCGACATCCTGCATCAACTCTCGTCGTACAAGCACCTCGGCATTAAGACGGTGCAGTCCGAAGATGAGATTGCAGCGATCGGTGCCGCGGTTGGTGCGGCGTACGGCGGTGCGATGGGCATGACCACCACCTCGGGGCCAGGCATGGCGTTGAAGGCTGAGATGCTCGGCCTCGCCGTGATGGTTGAACTGCCACTCGTCGTCGTTGATGTGCAGCGCGCTGGTCCGTCGACAGGAATGCCAACGAAGACCGAGCAGGGCGACCTGCTGATGAGCATGTTCGGCCGCAATTCTGATTCGCCGATCCCAGTGGTAGCACCAGCAACTCCTGCCGAGTGCTTCACGATGGCGATTGAGGCGTGGCGCATCGCGCTGCACCACATGACGCCGGTCGTCTTCTTGAGTGATGCCTTCCTGGCCACGGGCGCCGAGCCGTGGAGCATTCCAAATGTCGCCGACCTGCCACCGATCAAGGTTGAGAACGCACCTGCCTCAGATAAGCCAGGCTTCCGCCCGTATCAGCGCGATCCTGAAACGCTGGCGCGCCCGTGGGCGGTGCCAGGAACCCCAGGCCTTGAGCACCGAATTGGTGGGCTCGAGAAGCTCGACGAGTTGGGCACCGTCAGCTACGACCCCGACAACCATCACCGCATGAACCTGCTGCGCGCCGAGAAGGTGGCGCGCGTCGCCCGCGACGCTCCGCCGACCGAAATCTACGGCGAGGCCACGGGCGATTTGCTGATCTTGGGCTGGGGCTCAACCTATGGGGCGATTCGTTCGGCGGTCGAGCGCCTGCAGTCGCGCGGCAAGCGCGTTAGCCACGCCCACCTGCGATACCTGAACCCACTCCCGAACGATCTCGATGCGATGCTGAAGAACTTCAAGCACGTGCTGATGCCCGAGCTCAATGCCGGCCAGCTACGCATGCTCATTCGCGCCAAGTACCTGGTCGACGCCGTGGGCTTCAACCTGGTGCGCGGCAAACCGTTCCAGATCGGTGAGATTGAGGCGAAGGCCGAGTCGATCCTCGGCGAGAGTGTGGAGGCCGCAAAGTGACCCAGTCTGTGCTCCCTGTGCTGACAAAGAAGGATTTCGAGTCCGATCAGGATGTTCGCTGGTGCCCAGGGTGCGGCGACTATTCGATCTTGGCGCAGACCCAGAAGACGATGCCCGACTTCGGCGTCGCCAAGGAGAAGATCGTCTTCATCTCTGGGATCGGCTGCTCGGGTCGCCTCCCGTACTACATGAACACCTACGGCTTCCATACGATCCACGGCCGTGCAGCAACCATCGCCACCGGCCTCAAGGCGGCGCGACCTGACCTGATGGTCTGGGTGATCACCGGTGATGGTGACGCTCTCTCCATCGGCGGCAACCACCTGATCCACGCCATGCGCCGCAACGTCGACATGAAGATGATCATGTTCAACAACCGCATCTACGGTCTCACTAAGGGTCAGGCCTCGCCAACCTCGCCGATGGGGAAGAAGACGAAGTCGACGCCGCTCGGCACCATCGAGACGCCGATCATTCCGCTCAACCTCGTCGCCGCCGCCGAGGCAAGCTTCATCGCGCGGTCGGTCGACACGCACTCCGAGCACCTGCAAGAGATGATGCATCGTGCTGGCGAGCACTCGGGTGCCGCCTTCCTCGAGGTGCTGCAGAACTGCAACATCTTCAACGATGGCGCATGGCGCGACTTCACCGACAAGTTGGTAAAAGAGGATCGCATGCTGGTGCTGAAGCACGGTGAGCCGATGATCTTCGGCGCGGAGAAGAACAAGGGGATTCGCCTCAACGGTCTACGACCAGAGGTCGTGACCATTGGCGAGAACGGCGTGAGCGTTGCCGACCTCTGGGTTCATGACGAGACCGACCCTGATGCCACACGCACGCAGATCTTGAGCCGCATGTGGTGGCCCGACTTCCCCGTACCGGTCGGCGTCTTCCGTCGCGTGCCACGCCCAACGCATGACCAGCTCCTCGTTGAGCAGATCGATGGAGCGAAGGCGGCGCGTGCCGCGAAGGGCCCCGTTGATCTGCAGAAGCTCCTCGCCTCAGGGGAGACCTGGACGGTCGAGTGACCGCGCCGCGCCTCTTGGTGCTGGCCGACGATCTGATCTGGTCGACTCGACTCGAAGGGCAGGGGCGCACCCTCGGCGCTGATGTCCAGCGATTTACAACGCCAGCACCCCTCCTTGCCGCCCTCGCCGCTCACCCCGCCACCCCCACCGACCTAGTGACAATCGACGCTACCGCCCGCGCCTACGACGCCGAGGCGGCGGTTCGGGAGGTGTCTACAACTGGGGCACGGGTCCTCGCCCTCGTGCAGCACGACGATCCTGAGGGTCGGGCGAGCCTGATCGCCGCAGGGGCGGTGCGCGCCATGCCGTACCGCGCCCTCTTTGAGCGCGGGCATGCGATCCTCGCAGGGCTACTCGATCTGCCGGTGCCACCGGCAACGAGTCCAGCGAGAGCAACTGAGGAGGGTGCATGAGCAACCGAAGCGCCGAGATTGACGCCGCCTACGCCGCCGCCACCCCAGGGCTTGGCGCCGGTCACGCCCTCGAGGCGAAGCTCATCGGCCCCGCCGCTTACGCTGCGCGACTCTCCGCCGCGTGTGACGCGGTGAACGACGCCGGCCTCGATGCGGTGCTGCTCGGCTTCGGCGCCGACATGCGCTATCTCACCGGCTACGCCGCACCGGCCCTCGAGCGACTCACCATGCTGGTGATTCCAGCGAACGGCGCTCCGACCCTGATCGTGCCGCGACTCGAAACAGGCATGGCTGGTGACGCCCCTGCGATGCGCGGTGGCCACGTGGCCCGCGTCCCCTTCGGCGAGACCGACGATCCGTTTGCACTTGTCGCAACAGCGGTGAAGGCTGGCGGCCGACCTGGCTCTGCTGCGCGCGGCGTGGCCGTCTCAGACCGACTCTGGTCAACCTTCTTGATCCGCATTGAGGCGGCACTGCGTGCCCACGGCGCCATCACCCAGACACAGCTGGCGTCGCATGTGATTGGCAAGTTGCGCATGGTGAAGTCGGCTGAAGAGGCGTCTCTGCTCCGCGGCGCAGGTCGCGCTGTGGACACCGTCGTGATGGCGATCACGAGCGGCAAGCTGCTTGGTCGCACCGAGAACGATGTGGCGCGCGAAGTGCGCGAGCGACTCACCGGTGCAGGGCACGAGGTCTCATCGTTCGCCATCGTTGGCTCGGGTCCGAACTCTGCCTCCCCACATCACGAGGCCTCGTCACGCGTAATCAACGCCGGCGACGCGATCGTGCTCGACATTGGTGGCGTCTTCGGCGGCTATGGCAGTGATACCACCCGAACTATTTGGGTCACCGGCCCGAACGGTGCGGTGCCGCCAACCGACGATTTCTTGCGCCGTTACGAGATCTTGAAGCGTTCCCACCAGGCGGCGATGGATCATGTTCGCCCAGGGGTGAGCTGCGAATCGGTCGACGCCGCCGCTCGCGCCGTGATTGACGCGGCAGGGGAGGGGGCTCGCTTCTTCCACCGCACCGGGCACGGGATCGGCCTCGAGGAGCACGAAGATCCGTACATCGTCGCGGGGAACACCACGAAGCTCGTCCCAGGCCACGCTTTCTCGATTGAGCCTGGTATCTACGTCGAGGGCGTCAACGGCGCCCGCATCGAAGACATCGTCCTCTGTGGCGACAGCGCAGTTGATGCACTAAATCACACGAAGCGTGATCTCTACGTGGTGGCCGGATGAGCGACGGTCCAGTCGCAAGCGCGCAGCAGCAGGTTCGCCAGGCGACGCCGGCGCAGGTGCGCCGCATCGCCAAGGCACGACCGTATGTGCCGCTGCATGACTTGCGAAGAACCTACGGACTCCCGGGTCATGAAGAGATCACCACGCGCATCGAGACGCCCGAAGGTCCGGCATGGATCGGCCTCCCAGAGCGCGAGGCACGCATCATCGAGAGCCTGGTGCGCGAAGGTGAGATCGCGCTGATCTTTGCCGACTCACCGCGAGCCCGCGTGGTGCTCGGCTTCCACAGCCTCACGCTGCACGCCTAAGCGTCGACCCCTTCGCCGCGCAACAGCGCGCGCTTGAAGGCAATCGGATCCGTTGCCCCAGGGCGCCAGCTGCTCCCCGCGCCACCACCGAATCCGCCAATGCCGGCCGAGGCCAGCACGCGATGGCAGGGGATCAGCACTGGCACACGGTTCTTGCCGAGCGCACCACCAACTGCGCGTGCGGCACGTGGCGACCCACTCGCTGCTGCTAGTTCGCCGTAGGTCACCGTTCTGCCGAGGCGCACTCCGGCGAGTGCGCGCAAGACGCGCTGCTCAAACTCGGTTGCCCACGAAAGGTCGGTTGCGGCAAGCCGCTCACGCGCACTGAGCTGCCCACGTAGCGCGGCGTTCAGGATGCGGTTCACCTCACGTGCACTGGTGATCGGCCCCGCTGCTCGGCGGCTCACCCCCGCGTCGGCGATAGGCGCAAATGGCGCTCGTGGGTCAAGGGCGATGGCGTAGATACGGCCGTTCTCCACCGCAACGGGGAGCGCTCCCCAGGGGCTAGACCACGCGTAAATCTGCATGCGCGCAGCCTAGCCGCAGGCACTTACCAATCAAATGAGGCGTATACTCCCCCTGAGTATGTTGACTGAGCCTGTTCCTGCGGCGCCAACCACCCCCGTGGCGGAGATTGCCCTCCCCGTCACCGGCATGACCTGCGCCTCGTGCGTGAACCGCGTGGAGCGATTCCTGAAGAAGGCCGACGGCGTGAGCGGGGCGAGCGTGAACCTTGCGACCTCGATGGCCACCATTCAATACGCGCCAGAGGCAACGGGCGTTGCCGATCTTGTTGCGGTCATTACCGCTGCGGGATACGAAGTGCCCGCCGCGGCACTCGCTCTCGCCGGACGCGAAGGGGATGCCGATGCACAGGAGGCGCGCGAGGCACTCGATGCTGAGCTTGTTGCCGCGCGCACCAAAGAGACGCGCGGACTGCTTCGTGACGGAATCATTGCCACCGCCTTTGGCTTCGGCGCAATGGTGCTGATGTTGCAGCCGTGGTTCTTCATCAGCATGGAGCGCATCAACTGGATCCTGATCGTGCCCTCCACCATCATTCAGTTCGCCGTTGGCTGGCGTTTCCACTCGCGCGCAGTGCGCGCACTGCGCCACGGCTCACTCACCATGGAGACACTCGTCAGCCTTGGCACCACAGCGGCATGGGGTTGGTCGGTGGCGATTACCCTCTTCCATTCGCAGCTGATGCGCGTTGGCATTCCCGCGCACGCAACGTGGGATGCGGCAGCACTCATTCTCGGCTTTGTCGCACTCGGTCGCTGGATGGAGGCACGCGCCAAGGAGCAGACAACCAGCGCGGTGCGCGGGATCCTGGCGCTGCAGCCAAAAGAGGCTGAACTACTTGCAACCGCCGACGCCCCAACCGCAATCACCATCGCCGTGAACAAGATCATTGCCGGTGACCTACTGCGGATTCGGCCTGGTGGTCGCATTCCCGTTGACGGCATCATCGTGAGTGGCCGCGCCGCCGTCGATGAATCGGCAATCACCGGTGAGTCACTCCCAGTGGAGCGCGGCCCAGGGAGCCGACTTGCCGCGGGCACGCTGCTGACCGATGCGTCAATCGTTATGCGCGCCACACAGGTTGGCGCCAACACCACGCTGGCACGCATCGTGGCCATGGTCGAGCGGGCGCAGGGGTCGAAGCCTGCGATTGCTCGTCTTGCTGATCGCATCTCCGAGGTGTTCGTTCCGGCCATCCTGTTGATCGCCGTGGCGACCTTTGTCGGCTGGTATCTGCTCGGAGCAGAGCCGCGCCTGGTGCGCGCCGTAGCCACCGCCATCGCCGTGCTCGTGGTCGCCTGCCCCTGCGCCATGGGCCTCGCCACCCCAACCGCCGTGATCGCCGGCACTGGTCGAGGCGCCGAGGCGGGAATCCTCGTGCGCGACGCCGCCATCCTCGAGGCGGCGGGGAAGCTGCGCGCCGTGGTCTGGGATAAGACCGGCACCCTCACCCTCGGCCAGCACGCCCTCGTCGGCCGACTCGCCCTCGCCACCGGTCCACTCGCTGGCGACACCGATCGCCTCTTGCAGATTGCCGCCGCAGTGGAGAGTCCATCGGAGCACCCACTCGCCCGCGCGATCGTGCGCGCCGCCGGCACGGTCGCAGCAAAGGCCACCGACTTTGTCATGCATGCCGGTCACGGCGTAAGCGCCAGCGTTGATGGCGCAGCTGTACGCATCGGCACTGAGGCATTCACCGCTACTACCAATCCTGAGCTGACCAGCTGGGCAACAGCAGAGGCGGCCGCTGGTCGCACACCGCTCTTCATCTCAATCAACGAAGAATCAGCCGGCGCACTTAGCCTCGCCGACACCGTTCGACCAGAGAGTGCCGCAGCGATTCGGGCCCTTACCGCGCGCGGCATTGAGTCGTGGATCATCAGCGGCGATCGCCAAGAGGTGGTGAACGTCATCGCCCGCGATCTCAACATTCCATCAGAGCGCGCCCGCGGCGGCATTCTCCCTGGCGGTAAGGGCGAGGCGATCGCTGAGATTCGACGCAGCGGCAGTGGACCCGTGGCAATGATTGGGGACGGCGTCAACGACGCCCCAGCGCTCGCCGCCGCTGACGTGGGCATCTCCATGGGTGGCGGCACCGAGATCGCCATTGACGCCTCAGCTGCAACGCTGAGCGGCGCCGACCCGCGCGGTGTGCCGCTCCTTGTGGACCTCGCACGCGCCACCACGCGCATCATCAAGCAGAACCTTGCCTGGGCCTTTGGCTACAACATCTTCCTGGTGCCACTCGCCGCCGGCCTCCTGCTTCCAACATTCGGAATTGGCCTTGACCCAGCACTCGCCGCTGCCGCAATGGGCGGATCGAGCGTGACGGTGGTGTTGAATGCCCTAAGGCTGCGAAGACTGCCGCTCGAGCGAGATCGGCTGAACTAGCACCCCCTGCTAGGATTTCTCGAGTTACTGATTGGCGCAAGTTTGGTCGGCAAACTGTCGTCTCTGCCGCAGGTGCACGTGACAGCCGAGTCAAAGCAAGGAGGTTCTCCGCCATGGGATACACCCTGATCACGGGGGGCTCTCGAGGTCTTGGTTTTGAGTGCGCCAAGGCGCTGCGGGCGAACGGCCAAACGGTGTTGCTGCTCGCAAAGGATGAACCGCGCCTGGCCGCAGCTGCCCAAAGCCTAGGGTGTGAGTACCAGAGTGTGGACCTCGCGGATCTCCAGGCTACCGAGCAAGCATTCACGGCGATCCTCGCCACGCGCGGTGCCCCCGACGTTCTGATCCTTGCGCACGGGGTGATGAGTGAAAAGTCCTCCAAAACCTTTGCCACCAACACTAGCGAGTGGCGCCGAGTGCTCTCAATTAATTTGGATTCTGTCTTTTGTACACTCAATATTCTTGCGAAGCCAATGGCTGAGGCGCGCCAGGGGCGAGTGGTTGTCTTCTCGGCGTGTCTTGGTCGCATGTCAGGACCAGGCAATGCAGGGGGATTGGTGCCGTACCGTGTGAGCAAGGCGGGGGTCAATGCACTCGTGCGCAACCTTGCGCATGAAACGCTCCATGGCAAGCGCGGCTTCCTGATCGACGCTGTCTGCCCGAATCACTCCCGAACCGATATGGGCGGGCCAACTGCACCACTCTCTGCCGAAGAGGGCGCAGATACGGCGATCTGGTTGGCAACCCGACCGTTCAACAGTGATGGCGCGTCCGATCAAGAGAGGTTGACCGGAGTGCTGTGGGAGGAGCGCCAGGTAATCCCATGGTGACCCCCCTCGGCCTAAAGAAGATCGATGCGACCGAGGACCCCCTCAAACTACTGGCCGAACACTTCGAGGGCCTCTATTCAGGGACGCTTGGCCTGAGCTCAATCAGCGGCGGGCAACAGGCGGCCGACAGGGCGCTCCAGCAGCTTGATATCAGGGGGTACGCCGACCGCCGCTCGCAAGTGCTTCCACGGGCGAATCGAGGCGCGAGCGTGCTCTCTCCATACATTCGTCACAACATGATCACGCTGCGCCAGGTCTATGACGCCGTACAGGGTGCACCAGCCAAAGATCGTGAGAAGTTTCGCGATGAGCTCTGGTGGCAGGAGTATGCGCGGCACCTCTACGCCCGCATTGGAGTGCGCCTCTTCGAGAACCTGCGCTTTGCCGCCAACTGGAGTGGCGAGGGGAACGGCTGGAATCGGGAGATGCTCTGCATCGACGAAGTTGTCTCTGAGCTCGAGGGGGATGGCTGGCTCGTCAATCAGACTCGCATGTGGCTGGCATCCCATTGGACGGTTCGCAATGGTGTTGGCTGGATCTCGGGCCAGGAGCGCATGCACCAAGAGCTCATCGATGGCTCCAGGGCCGCCAACCTGCTTGGATGGCAGTGGACGGTCGGTGCAGGCACTGGTAAGCCCTACGGCTTTGCAAAGTGGCAGGTGGACAAGCGAGCGCCAGGCATCTGTTCACGATGTCCGCTCAAGGCCAACTGCCCGATCGAGGAATTCCCGCGCGAGGTCCAACTAGAACAGCTCGAGCGAGATTCGCAGCTCGACAACGACCCTGACGTGCAGCGCACCACTGGGCCGATCACGCCCAGAATCCAACGCCCCGCAACGCATGTGCTCCTGACGATTGACTCTCTCGGACTGCAGGATCCAGCGCTTGTGGCCAATCCAACCTTGCCCGCGCTCTTTGTCTTCAATGAGAGTGCGCTGAGGAAGCTACAGCTGAGCGCGCGGCGAATTGGTTTCTATCTGCAGGCCCTTGGCGAGCTCAGTGCGCAGCGAGGTGTAGAGGCATACATCGGTGATCCCTATCAGTTTGCACAGGAGCACTCGGTAGCCGTGACCTTTGCGCCCGTTCCTTCGTTTAGGAAGTTCACGTCACTCGCTGAGGTGCACCCATATCCATGGCTGAGGCTGCCGGCTGCAGGATCAGTTCGGAGTTTCTCTTCATGGCGGCAGCAACTGCCGGCGTAGTTTGGAAGGTGCAATCACAGCCGATCTATAGGTGGGGGCACCGAGATCCCCATCGACGCGACAGCTGCAACGATGAGCGGCGCAGACTCGCGCGGCGTGCCGCTCCTTGTTGATCTCGCGCGTGCCACCACGCGCATCATCAAGCAGAACCTTGGCTGGGCCTTTGGTTACAACATCCTCCTCGTGCCACTCGCCGCGGGCCTCGCCCTCCCGGCCTTCGGCATTGGATTGGGTCCTGTTTTGGCCGCCGCCATGGACCTTTCCAGCGTCACTGTGGTAACAAACGCCCTGCGCCTTCGGCGCTTGAGGCTCACCGCTTAGCGTGTCCGAGGGCGGCGCCGCCCGCGGTCTTGGGGTATCTCCTCCACCCGTGTCGGAGCCCTATTGGAAGATTCCCTCACATTTGGTACCTTCCCACTACGCTGGATCGTGAAGGGGCAAGTTGCCACTAGGTCACAGCAGTAAGCGGACCTCCGCCCGCCGGGTTCGCCAGGAGGCGAACGAATGCGTACCTTACTGACCCGCAGCGTCACGCTGCTCGCGGTCCTCACCCTTGTCGCGGCGGGCTCGACTTCTGCTGTTGCCGCAAGTGGCAATCGTTATGTGCAAATCACGACTAGCGGAGACCACACCTGTGCCCTCACGGCACGAGGCCAGGCCTACTGCTGGGGATCTCAAGGTTCTTACAATGGCGACTTCGTTATGGTTCCGGCTGGCGCCCTTGGTGATGGCACCTTGAACAACTCCCTTGAGAACGGCCCGCAGGCGGTGATCGGTGGACTCAAGTTTGCCAGCATCAGTGCCGGCCAAGACCACACGTGCGCTCTGACCACCAAAGGGCGCGCCTACTGTTGGGGTGCTAACGGCGGTGCTAACGGCGACGGTCGGCTTGGGGATGGCACCACGACCGCATCCGGCGTCAATGGCCCACAGGCGGTGATCGGCGGACTCAAGTTTGTCAGCATCAGCGCCGGCGATCTGTTTACCTGCGCCGTCACAGCGCGGGGTAAGGCGTACTGTTGGGGTGCTAACGGCGGTGCTGACGGCGACGGTCGGCTTGGGGATGGCACCACGACCGCATCCGGCGTCAATGGCCCACAGGCGGTGATCGGCGGACTCAAGTTTGTCAGCATCAGCGCCGGCGACGATCATGCCTGCGCTTTGACTGCACATGGTGAGGCCTACTGCTGGGGCGCAAACAGCCAGGGTGAGCTCGGTGATGGCACCACGAACGACTCGTATGAGAACGGCCCGCAGAAAGTGATTGGCAACCATACGTTCGCCAGTCTGAACGTGAGCCGTGACGGGGGACACAATTTCACCTGCGCCTTGACTGTGAATGGTGAGGCCTACTGCTGGGGAGACAACGAAGACGGTCAGCTCGGTGATGGCACCACGAACGACTCGCATGAGAACGGCCCACAGGCGGTCATCGGTGGACTACGCTTTGCCAGCATCAACCCTGGCGAATCTCACACTTGTGCTCTTACCGCAAAGGGACGCGCCTACTGCTGGGGCTACAACGTCGACGGTCAGCTCGGTGATGGCACCACGAACGACTCCGATGAGAACGGCCCACAGGCGGTGATTGGTGGACTCAAGTTTGCCAGCGTTCGGGGCGGGGAGTCCCACACCTGTGCCCTCACGGCACGAGGCAAGGCCTACTGCTGGGGCTACAACAACGACGGTCAGCTCGGAGATGGCACCACGGACGCCTCCGACGAGAAGGGTCCGCAGGCTGTGCAATAGCGGCTAGATGGTTAACTCGTTCGGCCCGATTCGCCTTGTGCGGGTCGGGCCGAACTGTTTACTGTGTTCCGCGTCGAGAAGTTCGAAACGTTATGCGTGACGACGTGGCGGTGTGTGCACAGGGGTTGCTCTGTTGCGCCGTGGCTTATTAGCGAAGCTTTCCGAATAGCGCAGAGGCGTTCTGGCCGCCGAAGCCGAAGCCGTTGATCAGCACGCGGTCTTGGGGTATCTCCCCCACCCGCGTCGCAACCCCATTGGGAGACTCCCTCACATCTGGTGCCCTTCACGCACGCTGGACCGTAAGGGGCACGTTGCCGCCAGGTTCCAGCAAGTAGCGGACCTCCGCCCGCCGGGTTCGCCAGGAGGCGAACGAATGCGTACCTTACTGACCCGCAGCGTCACGCTGCTCGCGGTCCTCACCCTTGTCGCGGCTGGCGCGACTTCTGCTGATGCCGCCAGTCGGCGCTATGTGGCGCTTTCAGTGGGCTTTCAATTCTCTTGCGCGCTGACCGCGCGAGGAGACGCCTACTGCTGGGGTCACAATAACCGGGGCGAGCTTGGCAACGGGTCAACGAGTGCACATGTCTTGACCCCCGTCGCTGTCGCCGGAGGCCTGAAGTTCGCGAGCATTGGGGCGGGCGAGTCTCACACCTGCGGCCTCACCACTAATGGTCAAGCCTACTGCTGGGGAGATGGCCCTTACGGTGCGCTCGGCAATGGCTCAGCCCTCGAAGATCCAGATTCTGAAAGTTCTGTCCCCGTCGCCGTTGCTGGCGGCCTGAAGTTCGCGAGCCTTGAGGTAGGCGGCCAACACAGCTGCGGCCTTACTGCCCAGGGGCGTGCCTATTGCTGGGGCCGGAACCAATATGGACAACTCGGCGATAATGATGCAGAACTCGATGACAGCTCGGTGCCTGTCGCCGTTGCCGGCGGCCTGAAGTTCAGGGATCTCTCGCTCGGTTTCGGTCACACTAGCGCCCTATCGACACAAGGAAAAGCCTACGGCTGGGGCGAAAACTTTTACGGCACCTTCGGGAACGGCAATTTTACTAATTCCTCCGTTCCGACCCTCGCCATGGGTGGCGCGAAATACACCTCAATTGCTGGCAGTAGCCCCGAGTCATTCTCGCAGTGCTACGGGATGAGTTCCGGGAAGATGCAGTGCGTGGGGTACACCTCTGATGGGATGTTCCCAGAAAGCGTCTCAGCAACCCCTTGGCGAAATTTCACTCCGCAGACGATGGCGGTGCGTGGGGCGGTCTCCTATACGACAGGGGACTACCATATCTGTGCGCTCACCGATAGGGGCACAATCTATTGTTGGGGCGATAACGGCAACGGCAACCTTGGCAACGGCCAAGGCCCGACCGACAGCTCAGTCCCGGTGGCTGTGCAGTAACGGTTAGCTAGTTCAATCGTTCGGCCCGATCCGCCTCGTGCGGGTCGGGCCGAACTGTTTCCCGCGTGCTTAAAAGGCCGCTCTGTTGTGTGGTGAGTTACTAGCGGAGCTTCCCGAAGAGCGCTGAGGCGTTCTGGCCACCGAAGCCAAATCCGTTGATCAGCACGCGGTCCACTGGCTGATTCGTGCGCGCGGTGTGCGGCACATAGTCGAGGTCGCACTCTGGGTCTGGGGTGTCGAGGTTGATCGTTGGTGGCACGGTGCCCGTCTCGATTGCCTTGATGGCGGCGAGCCCGGCAACGGCGCCAGCGCCACCCAAGAGGTGGCCGACCATGCTCTTTGGGGAGCTGATCGGAATCTTGTAGGCGTGATCGCCAAGGGCGCGCTTGATCGCCTTCGTCTCGGTGAGGTCGTTGAGTGGGGTGCTGGTGCCGTGCGCCACGATGTAGCTGATATCGTCGATCACGGCGCCGCCATCGAGGATCGCCTTGGTCATGGAGCCTGCCGCGCCGCGGCCGGTTGGCTCCGGGGCGCTGATATGGAATGCGTCGGCGGTTGCACCGGCACCGAGCAGCTCGGCGCGAATCGTGGCGCCGCGCGCCTTGGCGTGGGCGAGCGACTCGACCACGAAGACTGCGCCACCCTCGCCGAAGACGAAGCCGTCGCGGTTCTTGTCGAACGGTCGGCTGGCGTGCGTTGGGTCATCGTTGCGCTTGCTGAGGGCGCCCATGTTGCTGAGGGCGGCGAAGGCCATCGGCAGGAGTGGTGCCTCGACGCCGCCGGCAACGACCACGTCGGCCTCGCCGCTGCGGATCAGGCGGAGTGCATCTTGAAAGGCGAGCACGCCCGTGGCGCAGGCGGCGGCCTGCGTGATCGCGGCGCCGGTGAGGCCGTACTTCATGCTGACCATGCAGGCGCCCATGCTTGGGCTGAGGGCGGGAATGGCGAAGGCGCTCACGAAGCGGCCACCCTTCTCGCGATACGCATCGCTCCCCATGGTGACCTGCTCGATGCCACCACCGCCGGTGTTGATGACCGTGGCGACGCGGTCGCGGCGCTCCGGCTCCCAGCTGGCGATGTCGGCGAGGCCAGCATGTTCGATGGCTTCGGTCGCGGCGGCGATCGCGAACTGCACGAAGCGGCTCATGCGGCGCGCCATCTTCATATCCATGGTGAGGAGCGGATCGAAGCCCTTCACCTCGGCGGCGATGCGCACGTCGTTTGGTGAGGCGTCGAAGTGGGTGATGAGGCCTGCACCTGAGCGTCCTGCGATCAGGCTCTCCCAGTACTCGCCGGCGCTATTGCCGATTGGCGTGATGGCGCCGTAGCCGGTGATGACCGCGCGCTGGGCATCGGTTCGTACTGGGGTGGTGCTCATGGCTCCTCCTACTTTCCGGTCCAGCGTCGCAACACGATGGCGCCATTATGCCCACCGAGCCCGACGTTGTTGCTCACCGCGGCGCGAATCTCGGCCGGGCGTGTTTCGAGGTTGACGTTCAGGTTACAGGCGGGATCGACGTTCTTCGTATGGAGCGTTCCCGGAATCACCTGGTGATGCAGCGAGAGGGTCGTGAATACCGCCTCAACCGCACCCGCGGCACCCATGAGGTGGCCGGTCAACGACTTCGTTGCTGAGATGGGAATCTCTGCCGCACGTGGCCCGAAGGAGGCGTGGAAGGCGAGCGCCTCGCGCTCATCGCCCACCGGCGTGCTGGTGCCGTGCGGATTGATCAGGTCAATCTCCGTTGAGTCGATCTTGCCGCGCTGCAGCGCCCACTTGATGGAGCGCGCCGAACCGGCGCCGCCCTCGATCGGCTGGATCATGTCGTGTGCATCGGCGGAGCTGCCGTAGCCAACAACCTCGGCGTAGATCGTGGCGCCGCGCGCTGTGGCTGATGCGAGATCCTCGACGATGAAGGCGCCCGCCCCTTCGCCAAGAACGAAGCCCGCGCGATCCACGTCGTACGGTCGGCAGGCCGATGCTGGCCCTTCGCCGTCGCGCGGGCTGGCAAGTCCGCGCATGTTCATGAAGCCAATGTGGGCCACCTCGATGAGGGGGTTCTCGGTGGAGCCGGCGATGACGGCGGTCACGTCGCCGCGCTTGATCGCCTCAGCCGCCTCGCCCAAGGCGTGCGTGCCGGTGGCGCAGGCGGAGACGACCGCCAGGTTGTGCCCCACGGCACCCGATTCGATAGCGATCATTCCTGAGGTGCTGTCAACGAGACCGTGGGCGATGAAGGTCGGGGCAACGGCGCGCGGCCCCTTCTCCTTCCAGCTCATCTGGTTCTCAATGAAGAGGCCCTGCCCACCGGCGCCCGAGCCGAAGACCACGCCGACCTCTTCGCGGTTCGCGTCGGTGATCTCGAGCCCCGAGTCGCGCAGGGCGGCCTTCGCCGCTGCAACGCCCCAATGGATCTCGGGGCCGGTGCGGCGAATCTGCTTGGCGTCGAGGAACTGGGTGACGTCAAAGTTCTTCACCTCGCCAGCAACCACGTATGGCGCGTAAGGGGTTGGGTCCCAGTGGGTGATCTGCGCGATGCCGCTGCGACCTTCGGTGAGTGATGTCCACACGTCGCCAACGGTGTTGCCGATCGGTGAGACGATGCCGAGTCCGGTGATAACGACGCGTCGGGTGTGATCTGGCTCGCGCATGCTGCTGCTCCTTCCCTCTTAGGCTGCTGGGGTTAATTCTTCAATGGAGAGGATCTCGGCGCCGTCGGCCGATGGGATGCGCTTGACGAGTCCGGCGAGCACACGACCCGAGCCGACCTCGATGTAGCGCTTCGTGCCAGCGGCCGCCATCGCATTCACCGCGGCGATCCAGTCAACACCACCGGTGAGGTGATTCGAGAGTTCGTCGCGTAGCTGCGCGGCGGTGGTGATGCGCGCGGCGGTGGCGTTGGCGAGCATCGGGGTCTTCGGATCGGCAATGGTCACGGCGGCGAGCGCCTCGCGCATGCCGGCGGCGGCCTCCTCCATCAGTGGTGAGTGGCTGGCGATGCTGACCTGCAGTCGCACGGCGCGCTTTGCGCCGGCGGCGCTTGCTGCGGCAACGGCCGCTTCGATGGCGGCGACTTCACCGGAGAGCACGATCTGCCCCGGCGAGTTGCGATTGGCGAAGACCAAGATGCCGAGCTTTGCGCCAGCGGCGATCACGTCGGCCTCGGCCCTCTCAGGAAGACCGAGGATGGCGGCCATGGCGCCGGGTCGTCCGCCACCCGATGCCTGCATCAGCTCGCCGCGTCGGCGCGCGAGTCGGACACCATCAGCAACGGAGAGTGCGCCCGCGGCGACCGCGGCGGCGTACTGGCCGGCCGAGTGTCCGGCGATCAGGATCGGCTCGTCGAGTGGGGTGTCTGCGGCTGCGGCGCGTTCGCGCGCGGCGGCAAGCATGGCGATGGAGATGGTGAGGATGGCGGGCTGTGCGACCTCGGTACGCTCGAGGGCCTCGACCGGGCCGGTCGCCATCAGCTGGCCGAGCGGCTGGCCAAGGGCGGCTTCAGCCTCAGCGAGCACGGCCCGCGCGGCGGGGGAGGCTGCGAGGGCGGCGGCACCCATGCCGACGCTCTGCGAGCCCTGCCCAGGGAAGATCCACGAGGTATTCGGTGACATGCGGGGAATCGTAGCCGCCCTGTTGGACCCGCTGCGCTAATGTATGCGCATATGCATACACCTCGCCGTAACCGAATTGCCGAGATAGCCAAGGCCGCCGAGGGGCTGCGCAGCCGTCTCCCCGCCGCAGTCCGCGTCGCCCGCGGTGAGATGGGGGAGAGCCCGCTCGACGAGGTGTCGCGACGCCGGCAGAGTCTCGGTGAGATCGGCGGTCGCATCGTCTCCATCCGTCGCCTCTGGCGCGAACTGGTGCTGTCTACAGCACAGCAACTTGCACCGAGCGAACTCTCGCTCGCGCAGGTCGCCGCGCTCTATCTACTCGCTGACGGGAAGCCGCGATCGGTAGGGGAGATCGCTCGAGACCTCGGCCGCTCGCATTCGGCGACCAGTCGCCTGGTCAGCTTCTTGCATGAGCGTCGCTATCTGCGCGCCGCGCCAACGAGTGATGCCCGCGTGCGTCGATCGCAGCTTGCTCCAAGCGGCGAAGCGCTCCTCACCTCCATTGATCGCGGTCGCGCGGAACAGTTTGTGGATCTGGTGCGACGACTACCGAAGGCGGAGCGTGGTCTGGTTGCTGCTGCTGTTGCCGCACTGGCAACGCGCGCGCCGGTTACTCCCCTGCGTACCCCATAGCCACGTCGTACAGCACCTCAACGCCCCAGGCGAGGGCCTCTTGTGAGACGCGCTCGTCGATGCCGTGGAATCGCTCCATGAAGCGCTCCTTCGGATCCAGCAGATACGGTGAGAATCCGTAGGTTGGAATCCCAGCTGGCACAGTGATCTTCGCGTCGGTCGCATACGGCGCGACGGCGGGCATCATGATCGCCTCACTGTCGCGTGTGCGAATCGCGGCGCTCGCAATGCCAAGGATCTCGTGATCCATCGGGTTGCTTACCGCGCCACCATATTCGATGAGGTCAAGCTTCACGAACGGTGCAAGGTCAGCACCGATGCGGTCGAGCATGTTGCGCTCTGCAGCTTCGCGCGTTGTCCCTGGCAGGATGCGGCTGTCAACGGTGAGGGTTGCTAATCCTGGCAACACGTTGGAGCGAATGCCTGAGGCAAGGATCGTTGGCGCGAACGTGTCGCGCAACACGGCGCGCAGCGCGCGCAGGAGCTCAGGGGCGCAGCCCGCGGCCGACGCTTCGGCATTGAGCTCCTTGGCGTCGTCAAAGGTCTTCTCGCTGAGGAGGCGCTCGAGGCGACCCATCGCCCCAGCTGGGAGGGCGGCACGCAGGGCGGTGAGGAGCGCCTCGTTCTCGGGCACGATCTGGACGGGGCCAGGCACTGAGACGCGCTCCACCACCTGGGCGGCGCGGAGCAGGGCGTTGTCGCTGTCGGGCATCGAGGCATGGCCCCAGCGCCCGCTGACGGTGATGGTGAATCGGGCGAAGCCCTTCTCGGCAACCTGCAGCGGGTAGATGCGCCGGCCGGCGGCGGTGATCGTCATGCCACCCGCCTCGGTGAGGCCAACCGCGGCGTCGAGCCAGTGCTTGCGGTCTTGGAGGACGAGGGCGATCCCCTCTAGGCCGCCCGTCTCTTCGTCGGCGGTGGCGGTGAGGATGATGTCGCGACGCAGGCCAGGGATCACATCCTTCGCCGGATTAAGTCCGGCGGCGCGAGCGCGCTCGCAGAGGAGTCGGATCACGCCGACCTGCACCGCTAAGGCGCCCTTCATGTCAACGGCGCCACGGCCCCAGATGTAGCCGTCCTTCACGACGCCTTCAAACGGATCAACTGTCCAGCCATCCTGGTTGGCGGGCACCACGTCGAGGTGGGCGAAGAGGAGGAGCGCGCCATCTTTTGGATCGCGTGGGTCGAGCTTCGGATTTGCAGCGGAGGCGCTGCCGCGCAGTCGCACGCTGACATTGCCGCGGTCGGGGATTGGCTCGAAGAACTCAGGCTCGAGGCCCTCACGGCGGAGCAGCTCAATCAGCACCTTGGCGGCGCGCGTCTCATTGCCTGGAGGGTTCACGCTCTCGGCGCGAATTAGCTTCACCAGATCGTCACCCGCCTCGGCGCCGATGCGCTTCAGTAGTGCGGCATCAACGGAGGCGGAGGGGAGGCCCTGCGGGAAGTGATCCGCGGCGGTTGCGGTGAAGCGCGAGGTGCCGCTCACTGGCCAACACCGGCGATCGTGAGGATGAGCTGCAAGATGAGTGCTCCAAGCGTGATGCCGACGATGGCGCCGACGATGAGTTTCACGCCGCGCCTACCGCTGCGCTCGTCGGCATCAGCCTTCGTCTGTTGTGCCTGCGTGAGTTGGTCGCCCCCCGGAATTGCTGGGGCGTCAAGGCCACGCAGGCCACCACGTGGGTCTCTCGGATCGATCGCCTTCGCTGCGCTCATCGGTCGGTTGATCCTTTCAGCGCCTTGGCGAGGCGCACCCCTGTGGTGATGGCGCCATCTGACGCACTGCTCACCAAGGCAGCGTACTTCGCCCAGACTCCGCCAGCGTAGTGTGGCGCGGGGGCGCGCCATACTGCGCGACGGGCCGCTAGCTCGCTCTCGGCGACCTCAATGCGCAGCTCGTGCGAGTCAACATCGATGGTGACGGTGTCGCCTTCATGAACGAGGGCGATCGGTCCGCCGAGCGCCGCCTCAGGAGCAATATGCGCCACCATAAAGCCGTGGGTTGCGCCAGAGAAGCGGCCGTCCGTAATGAGTGCGACCTCGTCGCCGAGCCCTTGCCCCACGAGTGCAGCGGTCACGGCGAGCATCTCGCGCATCCCTGGTCCGCCGACTGGCCCTTCGTAGCGAATCACCACGACGTCGCCCGCAACGATGCCGTTGGCGCGGATCGCGGCGAAGGCCGCCTCCTCGGAATCGAAGACGCGCGCCGGTCCGCTGTGATGTCGGCGCTCGTGTCCGGCGAGCTTCACGATCGCACCCTCAGGTGCGAGGCTGCCGCGCAGCACGGTGAGGCCACCCGTCTTTTTGATTGGGTTGTTGATCGGGCGAATCACATCTTGTCCGGCGCGCTCGTTCGCCTGCGATGCGATCTCGCCCATCGTTCGTCCGTCGACGCCCTGCTCGTTGAGGTGCAGCAGGCCGCCAGCGGCCAGTTCACGCAACACGAGCGCGATGCCACCAGCCTTATACAGATCGAGTGCGGCGTATGAGCCGCCTGGGATCAGGTTGCCGATGACGGGCGTTGATTCACCGAGTCGCTCAAAGGCTTCGATCTCGAGCGGCAGATCGAACTCGCGGGCGATGGCGAGTAGGTGCAGCACTGCGTTCGTTGAGCCGGCGGTTGCACCGACCGCGCGAATCGCATTCTCGAGCGCCTTGCCGGTGACGATGTCGCGCGGCTTTAGGTTCTTGCGCACCAGCTCCACGGCGATCTCGCCTGAGCGCTCGGCTGCGGCGATCTTGTCGGGGTCGGTGGCGGGGATGCCGTTGAGGCCGGCGGGGGAGAGGCCGATCACCTCGAGCGCCATGCTCATCGTGTTCGCGGTGAACTGGCCGCCACAGGCGCCCGCCCCTGGGCAGGCGGCGTTCTCGAGATCCCAGAGCTCCTCGGCGCTGATCTTCCCGGCGTTGTACGAGCCGACCGCTTCAAAGACGCTCTGCACCGTCACATCCTTCCCCTTATAGGTGCCTGGAAGGATCGTGCCGTTATATAGGACGAGTCCAGGAATATTCAGGCGGCCGAGCGCCATCGCGGCGCCAGGGCTGGTCTTATCGCAGCCAGTGAGGCAGACGATGCCGTCGAAGCTGTGCCCCGCAGAAACGAGCTCGATGGAGTCGGCGATGATCTCGCGCGAGATGAGCGAGGCCTTCATCCCCTCGGTGCCCATTGCCACGCCGTCGGAGACGGAGATGGTGCCGAACTCCATCGGCGTGCCACCGGCGCGCCGGATACCACGTTTCACCGCCTCGGCCAGCTCGCGCTGATTCAAGTTGCACGGCATCGTCTCGATCCAGGTGGTGGCAACGCCAATGATCGGCTTGGCGAGATCTTCGTCGGTGAAGCCGACCGCCTTCAACATTGCGCGCGCCGGTGCGCGGTCTGGGCCGTCGGTCATTGCGGCGGAGTGCCGCTTCGCTGGATCGCTCGCGCGGTCGTACGGGCTCTTGCTCATCGCGGTGCGTTTGGCTGCAGTGTGTTGATCGTTCCTGGGTGCCCCGTCTCGTGCGCCTCAATCTTGCCGCTCTGCGTGCGGATGTAGTCCAACTCATCAAGTCCGTCGAGCAGCATCTTCTGGCTGAAGGCGTCAATTGGGAACTGATGTGCAGTGCCATCGGGGGTCGTCAACGTCGCGGTTGCAAGTTCAATGGTCACCGTCGCCGCGAGGTCGTCCTTGGCGATCTGCATCAGCGTGCCGTGCAGCTCGGCGGGCAAGATGATCGGCAGGATTCCGTTCTTCAGTGCATTCGACTTAAAGATGTCGGCGAAGCTTGTTGCGAGGATCGCCTTTATGCCGAAGGCGCCAAGGGCCCACGGCGCATGCTCACGGCTGGAGCCGCCGCCGAAGTTGTCGCCCGCAACCAGGATGCCGTGGCCGGCGTAGCGCGGCTCGTCAATCACAAAGGGTGGGCTCTTCTTACTGCCGTCGGCCTCAAAGCGCCAGTCGTGGAAGAGGGCATCGGCGAGGCCCGCCTTGTCGATGACCTTCAGGTAGCGGGCGGGCACGATCTGGTCGGTGTCGACATTCTCGGCGGGGAGTGGCACGAGCCCGGTGGTGAGGGTGCCGACCCTTGGGGCGGCCATCAGCGGCTCATCCCTGGAAGCGTGCGTGGATCGGCGACGACGCCGGTGAGCGCGGTGGCCGCGGCGGTGAGTGGTGAAGCCAAGAAGGTGCGACCCCCCTTCCCCTGGCGCCCCTCAAAGTTGCGGTTCGAGGTGCTGATCGCGTACTCGCCTGGGGCGAGTTGGTCGCCATTCATGGCGATGCACATCGAGCAGCCCGCCTCGCGCCAATCGGCACCCGCGTCGCGGAAGATCTTGTCGAGCCCTTCGCGCTCCGCCTGTCGCTTCACGTCGGCAGATCCTGGCACCACCATCACACGCACCCCCTTCGCAATGGTCTGACCTTTCAGCACATTCGCGGCGAGGCGCAGGTCGCTGATGCGACCGTTGGTGCAGCTGCCAATAAAGACGGTGTTCACCGGTCGTCCGATGATGCTGTCGCCCGCGCGCAGATCCATGTACTCCAGCGCGCGGGTGAGTGCGCGTGCCGCGGCGGGGTCAGACTCGTCGGCCGGATTCGGAATCGTGCCGCTAATCGGCAGTCCCATCCCTGGGTTTGTGCCGTAGGTCACCATCGGCTCAAGGGTGTCAGCGTCGATGACGATCTCCTTGTCGTACGTTGCGCCATCGTCGCTCGTAAGTGTGCGCCAGCGCGCGACGGCGGCATCCCAATCGGCACCCTGTGGCGCGTGGCGTCGACCCTTCAAATAGGCGAAGGTCGTCTCGTCAGGGGCAACGAGACCGGCGCGAGCACCGCCCTCGATGCTCATGTTGCAGATCGTCATGCGCTCCTCCATGGAGAGAGCGCGAATCGCCGAGCCTGCATATTCAAAGACGTGCCCGGTGCCGCCGCCGACGCCGATGCGGGCGATCAGCGCCAGGATGATGTCCTTCGCCGATACCCCTGGTCGCAGCGTTCCATTGACGCGCACGAGATAGGTCTTCGGCTTGCGCTGCAAGAGGCATTGGGTGGCGAGGACCATCTCGACTTCACTGGTGCCGATACCAAAGGCCAGCGCGCCGAACGCACCGTGGGTCGCCGTGTGCGAGTCGCCACAGACGATGGTTGCGCCAGGCTGCGTCAGGCCGAGCTCTGGCCCAATAACGTGCACGATCCCCTGGTTCGGCGACTCCCAGCCGTGCAGGGGGACGCCGAACTCGGCGCAGTTCGCCTCGAGCTGCTTCACCTGGGCGGCGGCCATCTCATCGGCGATCGGCAGGTTGCGCGGGGTGGTTGGAATGGAGTGGTCGGCGGTGGCCACCGTGCGGTCAGGGCGGCGAACCTTCAGCCCGCGGGCGCGAAGGCCGGTAAAGGCCTGGGGGCTGGTGACCTCGTGCACGAGGTGTAGGTCGATCGCGAGGATGGCGGGCGCCCCCTCCTGCTCATCGACAACGTGCTCGTTCCAGATCTTCTCAATGATGGTCTTCGGCATAGAGCGAGCCTACCAGAGGGCGAAACTCACCCTAGCCCCGCGAGCCACCACTGAAGGAGAGGGTGAATGCGTGCCGACCAGGCGCGGGCAGCGTGGGATACTGCCGCCATGGAAGCGAAGGTATTTGGCCCACTCTTCTCGCGCGTCGGAATCCTTCCGGCGGTCGCCGCACAGGATGCCGCGGTCTTGTCGGCATGGGCTGACGCTGCGCTCGATGCCGGTGTGCCAGCGCTTGAACTCTTCCTGCGTGGCGAGGGGGCGGAGGCCGCGGTGACCGCAGCGATCGCCTCCCTACGCTCCAGCCACCCAACCCTCGCAGTGGGCGCGGGTAGCGTGTACGACGCCGCGACGGCGCAGCGCATGATCGATGCCGGTGCACGATTCCTCGTCTCGCCAATCACCGACCCCGCAACGGGCGCCGCCGCCACCGCCGCCGGGGTCGATTGGCTCCCCGGTGCCTTCACGCCAACCGAGATCGCCCTCGCCGAACGATCTGGCGCCACCTACGTGAAGCTCTTCCCCGCGGCGGCGATCAACGCTCCGGCATTTATTCGCGCAGCGTTGGCACCGAGCCCAACCAGCAAGATCGTGCCAACGAACGTAGGGCTCGACGAGATCGCCGCACTGGTGGCCGCTGGCGCCGCTGGATTCGGCGTTGGGCCGCGACTGCTCGACGGCGCTGATCCGCGCAGCGCAGCGGCGATCGCAGCTCGGTTGCGTGCCGCTCGCGTGGCCGCCGGACACCCCGCGTGATCGTCGACAACAGCGCTCTCCCAACCTACGACCGTAATGACGGAGCACTTCCCGCAAGTGTCGACCTCGTCGTTATTGGAGCAGGCGTTGCAGGTGCCGCGACCGCGTACTTTGCAGCACGCGCCGGACTCAAGGTGTTGGTGATTGAGCGCCGCAGCAGCATCGCATCGCTCACGACCGCCGCATCAACGGGCGCGTTTCGCTTGCAGCACGACAACGCCGATGAGCTTGCACTCGTACAAGAGGGCTTGGCCCTCTATCTGAACTTTGCCGAAGAGTCGGGGCTCACGGGATGGAACCTCGACATTCGTCAGCAGGGGTATCTCTTCTGCAGCCGCACCGAGGCGAGTGCTGCGAAGGGGCGAGAACTCGTTGCTCTGCAACGAACATTCGGCCTCACCGATGTGGAGCTGTTGAGCGGTGACGAGGCGCGTGCTCGCTGGACATATCTCTCTCCTGAGATTCGACAGGTGCGCTTCCGCGCGGGTGACGGATTCATTGATCAGGTGGCACTCACCCACGGATATGCGGCGGCGTCGTCACACGCGTCACACATTAGTGGCGCCAGTGGCTCTGGCCATGCCACCTATGCACTGGAGACAACCGTCACCGGATTCGTGCGGGATGCGAGCGGTGGCGTGACGGGGGTCACGACAAACCGGGGTGCGGTACATGCGCCGCAAACGGTGATCGCCGCCGGTCCGTGGAGTGGCGTCGTCGCCAAGCTCGCCGCTCTCGATCTGCCGATCGCGCCAACGATTCGCCAGAAGCTGGTCATGCCAAACCTGCCGGTGATCGATCAGTCGGGGCCGATGACGATCGATGATGAGACGGGATCGCACTGGCGACCGGCCCTCGCTGGGGCATTCGCGTTGCGCACCGACCCGACAACGCCCGTCGGTGAGCCGCTCCTTGAGGTGCCGACCGACGAGGCGATGGCTCACGCACTTCTCGATCCAGCATCACCAACATCGCTCGCCCTGCTGGCGCCCTTCTGGCGCGATGTCTGGCGCGACGGTCCGCCGGCGTGGCGCCTTCAGGCGGGACAATATGAATACACCCCAGATCATCGACCCTTCCTTGGGCCAACCGATCAGGCGGGGCTCTTCGTGAACACGGGCTACTCGGGTCACGGGGTCATGTGTAGCGCTGGCGGGGCCCGCCGCACTGTCGACCTGCTGCTAGGGCGCGCCGCAGCAGCCGAAGAGCCGCTCCGTGTGGGCCGACCGATGGCCTCGCGATCACGCGACGTTCTTTGATCGCCTACACAGGCTCTGGTAGGCTGCACCCATGACAAATGGCGCACTGCTCTTGACTCCAGTCTTCGGTACTCTCTTTGTGCTCTTCGGGGCCCTTATTGGGGGCATTAGCAACCTACTCGGGCTGCTTATTCAGCCCCGGCGGGGCTGAGGAGACCAGAGGCGCGGAGATACCGCCCGAAGGAAACTTCAGAGCCCCGCCAAAGAGGCGGGGTTTTTTATTAACGAAGTGAAGGGGGATCGATGACACAGGCAGGTCACGTACCAGGCGCAGGAACTCCGGCCGCGAGTGCTGCAGAGCGCGCGCGACGTGACATGTTGCGCGATGCCCGCATCACCGCTCGTGACGGCGTACGCCCACGCATCGGCGCCGACGCACTCTGCGAGGCGATCCTGCTGCAGGGGAGCGACACCATCTGGGGCTATCCAGGTGGCGTGATCCTGCCGCTCTATGACGTGCTCGTTGACCACCCCGAGCTGCGCCACATCTTGGTCCGTCACGAGCAGGCGGCCTCGCACGCTGCTGATGGCTACGCACGCGCCTCTGGCAACGTTGGAGTGTGCCTGGGCACCTCTGGCCCTGGTGCCACCAACCTCGTCACCGGCATTGGCACCGCAATGCTCGACTCCGTGCCGCTCGTGGTGATCACAGGGAACGTTCCAAACGCCCTCATCGGCAAGGACGCCTTCCAAGAGATCGACATCACCGGCATCACGCTGCCAATGACGAAGCACAACTATCTGGTGCGCAGCGCCGATGAGATTCCGCACGTGATTGCTGAGGCATTCCACCTTGCGCGTAGCGGACGACCTGGGCCGGTGCACGTTGACATCACCAAGGATGCGCTGATGGGCCAGACCACGGCAACGCACCCCTCGGCCGCCGATGTTGAGGCGGGGCTCCCTGGCTATAAGCCGAAGCTCGATGGTCATCCACGTCAGATCAAGCTGCTCGCGGGGGAGATCGCTGGTGCAAAGCGTCCGGTCATCCTTGCGGGGCATGGTGTGCTGATCGCTCATGCAGAACGCGAGCTGCTCGAGTTGGCCCGCGCGGCGCAGATTCCAATCACCTGGACTCTGCTCGGCATCGGCGTCATTGATGAAACCGACCCGCTCGCCTACGGCTACATGGGGATGCACGGCTGGAAGCATGTGAACCGTGCGATCCAGTCGGCTGATCTTCTGATCGGCATCGGCATGCGCTTCGATGACCGCGTGACGGGGAACGTGCGCACCTATGCGCCGAAGGCGAAGATCGTGCACATCGATATTGATCCGGCGGAGATCGGAAAGAACGTGGTTGCCGATCTGCCAATCGTGGGCGATGCGAAGCACGTGCTCGACGCGCTCCTCCCACTCATCACCAAGGTGGATCCAACCAATCGAGTCGACTACTTTGCCGAACTTGCAACGTGGCGCACCGAGAGCGAAGCCTCGTCGTGGCACGGCTCTGGCGGGTTCCGTGACGGGGTGCTCTCAGCCGACTTCGTTGTTGAGCGCGTTGCAGCAGGCTCAAACTTCGATGCCAACCTCACCGCCGACGTGGGCCAGAACCAGATGTGGGTCGCTCGCTACGGCGGATTCCGCCGTGCCAACTCGCACCTCTCATCGGGTGGACTCGGCACCATGGGCTTCGCCCTCCCCGCGGCAATGGGCGCCGCCGTTGCGGTACCAGACAAGGTCTCGTGGGCAATCGCTGGCGATGGTGGGTTCCAGATGACTTTGCAGGAGTTGGCAACCATCGTGCAAGAGCGCATCCCCGTAAAGATCGCGCTGATGGACAACAAGAAGCTCGGCATGATTCGCCAGTGGCAAGAGATCGTGTATGGCGGTAACTACCACTCCGAGGAGTTGGCGGGACCTGATTACCTGAAGTTGTGTGAGGCGTACGGCCTCCCTGCGTGGAAGGTCGCTAAGCCTGAGGAGGTTGATGCTGCGGTTGCCGCAGCGCTAGCCGCTGATGGCCCAGCGCTGATCTGGTTCGAGATCGCCGAGCGACAGAACGTTTACCCGATGATGCCGGCGGGGAAGGGTCTCTCCGACCTGATCGACAAGTGGGGCGATGACGGCGAAGACGCGACGGACGGGGCCAGCGGCCCGCGTGTGGACCCCACAGATCCGCAGAGCAGAGGCGCGAGGTGAGCACTGGCTCAACGGCGCGGTCTCTTCCAGGCTCGGGTGAGGAGCGTCGCCACCTGATCGTGGCAATCGTCAACAACAAGCCGGGTGTGCTGAACCGCGTGGCGAGCCTGATGCGCGCGCGTAACTTCAACATTGAGTCGCTCGCCGTCTCGGTGACGGAGCGCAGCGACACGTCGCGCATGACCCTCACGATCGTCGGCGATGAGGTGCACGTGGAGCAGGCTGCGAAGCAGCTCTACAAGCTGATCGATGTGCTGAAGGTGCAGGATGTGACCGACGAGTCGATCGTCGAGCACGAATTCGCCCTGATCAAGGTGCGCGCAACCAAGCGGACGCGTCCCGAGATTGTGAGCGTGGCGGAGATGCATCGCTCCAAGGTGGTCGACCTTGGTGATGAGGCGGTGATCGTCGAGGCGGTTGGGGACCCAACCGAGATCGACACGTTGGTCGAGCTCCTTCGGGAGTTCGGAATCAAGGAGCTGGTGCGAACCGGCTCAGTAGTGATGTCCCGCGGCAGCGGGTCAATTGAGGAGCAGGTGAAGCGATGAGCGTGAAGATGTACTACAGCGCCGAGGCGCCACTCGAGGCCCTGAAGGGTCAGGTCATCGCCGTGATCGGGTACGGCAGCCAGGGGCACGCCCACGCTCGCAACCTGAAGGAGTCGGGGCTCACCGTCATCATCGGTCTCAAGGAAGGCTCGAAGAGCCGCGCCGTTGCCGCCGCTGACGGCTTTGAGGTCTTCACCGCCGCCGAGGCGACGAAGCGTGCCGATGTGGTGATGATCGCCGCGCCAGACACGGCGCAGAAGGCTCTTTATGACAGCGAAATCGCAGGCAACTTGAAGAAGGGTGCACTGCTGCTGTTTGCTCACGGCTTCAATATTCATTTCGGTCGCATCAAGCCAGCCGAGGGAACCGATGTCGGCATGATCGCGCCGAAGGGGCCAGGCCACCTCGTGCGCTCCGTCTACGTATCCGGCGGCGGTGTGCCTGCGCTCTTCGCCGTTGGGCAAGAGGCGAGCGGCACTGCACGTGCTCGAGTCATGGCGTACGCCAACGGACTCGGCTGCACGCGCGCCGGAATCATGGAGACGACCTTCAAGGATGAGACCGAGAGCGATCTCTTCGGCGAACAGGCTGTGCTCTGCGGCGGCACCGCGCAACTCGTGAAGAGTGCGTGGGAGACGCTGGTTGAGGCTGGCTACGACCCAGAGCTCGCCTACTTCGAGACGATGCATGAGTTGAAGCTCATCGTCGACCTGATGTATCGCGGCGGACTCGACTTTATGCGCTTCTCTGTTTCTGACACCGCAGAGTGGGGCGACTACACGTCGGGCCCGCGCATCATTGATGCGTCGGTGAAGGCGCGCATGAAGGAGGTGCTCACCGAGATTCAGGATGGCACCTTCGCCAAGCGTTGGATTGCTGAAGATGAGGCGGGCCGTCCAGAGTACAAGCGCTTGCGCGCCGCAAACTCGGGCCACCCAATTGAGAAGGTCGGCAAGGCGCTGCGCCACCAGATGACCTTCTTGAATCCAGTCGAGGTCGACATGGATGGCGCACAGGGCGCCGCGGAGAAGGGCGCTGGCAAGTGAACGGGGCACCGGGCCCTGGCGTCGCCACCGGCGCCGTTCGCATCTTCGACACAACCCTGCGCGACGGTGAGCAGGCGCCTGGCGCCGGCCTCACCGTTGCCGAGAAACTGGAGGTTGCTCGACAACTCGCCAAGCTGAAGGTTGACGTCATTGAGGCGGGCTTCCCCGCAGCCTCTGAGGGCGACTTTGAGGCGGTGCGACAGATCGCCCTCGCCACGAAGGGGATCGGCATCGCCGCTCTTGCCCGCTGCAAGGATGGCGATCCGCAGCGTGCCATCGACGCGATCAAGGTGTCGGATCGACCACACCTGCATCTCTTTATCGCCACCTCCGACATTCACCTCACCTACAAGCTGCGCACCACGCGCGAGGCGGCACTCGCCGAAGCGGTGAAGTGGGTGAAGTACGCGCGCGAGAAGCTCGGTCGCGATGCTGAGGTGGAGTTCTCCGCCGAAGATGCGAGCCGCACCGATCACGACTACCTGCTGCAGGTATATGAGGCCGTGGTCGAGGCGGGCGCCTCAACGGTCAACATCCCTGACACGGTCGGCTACGCCATTCCGTCGGAGTACGCCGCGCTCACGAAGTTGGTGGTGGATCGCGTTGGACGCGATGCCACGATCAGCGTTCACTGCCACAACGATCTCGGCCTTGCGACCGCCAATACGTTGGCGGCGGTGCAGGCTGGTGCTCGTCAGGTTGAGGTAACGATCAACGGACTCGGCGAGCGTGCCGGCAACGCCTCACTCGAAGAGGTCGTGATGGCGCTGCGCACCCGACCAGGGCAGTTTGAGTCGCACAACATTCAAGTGCAGACGGAGCAGTTGACGTCGGCAAGCCGGCTCGTCTCGTATCTGACCGGATTTGCCGTGCAGCCGAACAAGGCGATCGTTGGCGCGAATGCATTCGCCCACGAGTCGGGAATCCATCAGGATGGTGTGCTGAAGAATCCGTTGACCTACGAGATCATGACGCCGCAGTCGGTTGGGCTGCTCGGCTCAAGCCTCACCATCGGCAAGCTCTCAGGTCGCCGTGGCCTGCAGGCAAAGTTTGCCGAGCTCGGTCACGACCTCAGCGGCGAGGCGCTCGATGCCCTCTACCGCGAGGCGATCGCCCTAGCCGATGTGAAGAAGGAGCTGACCGACGCCGACCTCCTTGCGCTCGTCGACAAGCGCGCCGCTACCGGTAGCGCCGCAACGATTGAGCTCCTGGACTGGAGCGTTGCCAGCTCGCGCGGCGGCGGTTCGTCGGGTCGCGTCGAGGTACGTGTGAACGGGGTCGAGGCTACGGCCGAGTCCACCGGCAACGGACCGGTAGATGCGCTCTATGAGGCGCTTGATAAGGCGGTGACCCCAACCCTCGGCTGGCGACCAATCCTCGCCGAGTACGAGATTCGTGCGGTCAGCGAGGGGGAGGATGCCCAGGGTCAGGTGACGGCGAAGTGTCGCCGCTCTACCGATCTTGATGCAGAGGGGAAGCCACTTCCGAACGTGCCGATCGTCACGGGGCAGGGCCTCTCCACGAACATCATCGATGCGTCACTCGTCGCCTACGTCTCTGCAGCGAACAAGCTCGCTGCGCTTGAGTCGGGGTCGGCAAGCGCGCCAACGAAGGGATCGCGCGAGGCGATGCAGTGAGCGAGACTCTAACGGCACCACTCTTCTCGGCGCTGCGCGACGGTGCTGCAGATCACCTGATCGTCACCATTCCAGGGGATGGAGTTGGCCCTGATGTGGTCGCAGCGGCGCGGCGCGTGCTCGATGCGGCAGGATCGAAGTTTGGCTTCAAGCTCGCCTGGCGCGAGATCTTGGCCGGTGGCTGCGCCATTGACGCGTACGGCGTTGCCGTTCGCGAAGAGGACCTGCTGGTTGCCGATACAGCCGACGCGCTGCTCCTTGGCGCCGTCGGCGGACCGAAGTGGGACAACCCGAACGGTACCGTCCGACCGGAGCAGGCGCTCTTCGCCTTCCGCACGCGCTACGAACTCTTCGCCAACCTGCGCCCAGTCACGATCTACCCAGAGCTCGCCGACGCTTCGCCGCTGAAGGCCGAGCGCCTGAAGGGCGTTGACATGCTGATGGTGCGCGAGCTCACCGGCGGTCTCTACTTCGGCAAGCCGTCGGGTGAAGAGGTAACGCCAACAGGGCGCCGCGCCGTCGACACGCTGCCGTATCACGAAGATGAGATTCACCGTGTCGCCGTGATCGCGTTTGAGTTGGCACGCACGCGACGAAAGTCGGTCACCTCAGTCGACAAGGCGAACGTCCTCTCCACCAGCCGACTCTGGCGCAAGGTCGTGACCGAGGTTGGCGCCGACTACCCAGACGTGAAGTTGGAGCATCGCCTTGTCGACTCCACCGCGATGCTGCTCGCCACCTGGCCAGCCACCTTTGATGTAGTTGTCACCGAGAACCTCTTCGGCGACATCCTCTCTGATGAGGCCGCCGTCCTCGCCGGCTCACTCGGCATGCTCCCCTCCGCCGCACTCGGTGCGCGACGTACCGCTCACGGCACCTTCGGCCTCTACGAGCCGATCCACGGATCCGCCCCCGACATTGCGGGGAAGAATCTGGCGAATCCGATCGGCACGATCCTCTCGGGGGCGATGCTGCTGCGCGAGTCGCTCGGCCGCGCCGATGCCGCCGCCGCCGTTGAGCAGGCGGTCGCCAACACCATCCGTATGGGCGTGCGCACCGCAGACCTTGCCTCAGGGCTCGACGCCGCTGGTGCCCGCGCCGCCGGCTTCACCCTTGCAGGCACCCGCGAGGCGACCGACGCCATCGTGGAGCAGCTGCTGAGCCTCAAGTGACAACCAGCGCCAGCGCCGCCGATCGGGAGCCGGTCCTCCTCTACGACACGACCCTTCGCGACGGCGTCCAGCGCGAGGGGCTGATCCTTTCACTGCAAGACAAGCTGCGCATCGCTCGTGCGCTCGACGAGTTCGGAATGCTGGCGATCGAAGGCGGTTGGCCAGGCTCCAATCCGAAGGACATTGAGTTCTTCGCCGCAGCGAAGAAGATTCGATGGGAGCGTGCACGACTCGCCGCGTTCGGCAGCACGCGCCACAAGTCGAATAAGCCTGGCGACGACGCCAACCTCAATGCACTCCTTGATGCCGAGACGCCGATCGTCACGATCTTCGGCAAGAGCTGGACGCTGCATGTGGAGGCGGTCCTCGAAGCGTCGCGCGTCGAGAACCTTGCGATGATCTCTGAGAGCGTCGCCTACATCGCTGAACGCGGGCGCGAGATGGTCTACGACGCCGAGCACTTCTTCGACGGCTTTGAGGCAGATCGTGACTACGCGCTCGATACCCTGCGCGCCGCACGCGACGCTGGTGCCTCAACGCTCGTCCTCTGTGACACCAATGGCGGCACACTCACCGGTCGCATGTCTGAGATCGTGAAGGATGCGCGCGCGACCCTTGCCGCCGACGCGGCGGCGAAAGAGATCGTGTGGGGGATCCACACGCATAACGACGCCGAGCTCGCGGTGGCGAATGCCCTTGCGGCGGTGGATGCTGGCGTGCGACACGTGCAGGCGACGATCAATGGCTACGGCGAGCGCGCCGGGAACGCCAATATGGTTTCCCTGCTCGCCAACCTCGCCCTAAAGACGCAGCACACCGTCGCCGGCGCCGGTCGTCTCGCCGATCTCTCGCACCTCTCCCACGAGGTGGCGGAGATTGCGAACCTCGCCCCCGACGATCATCAGCCGTACGTTGGCCGCTCTGCGTTCGCCCACAAGGGGGGTGTGCACGGTGCGGCACAGGTAAAGACGCCGCGTGCCTATCAACACATTGATCCAGCCCTGGTCGGCAACCGCGGGCGCCTCGTCGTCTCGGAGCTAGGCGGCAAGGCGAACACGGGGAGCCGCGCCGCCGAGCTTGGCGTGGAGCTCGCGAACTCGGGACTCGACTCAAAGACGCTCTCCACGCTCGTCAAGGAGATGGAGGCCGCTGGCGCAAGCTACGAGGGCGCCGAGGCATCGTTCCAATTGCTCGTGGAGCGCCACCGCCCCACCTACGTTGCCCCGTTCACCATCGTCGACTTTACCGTGATCGTGGAGCAGCGTGAAGGTGCGCCCGGGCGTGCCGAGGCCACCGTGCGCGTCGAGGTTGCGGGGGAGCGCCTCCACACCGCCGCCGACGGCAACGGCCCGGTGAACGCACTCGATCGCGCACTGCGCAAGGCGCTCGGCGCCTTCTATCCGCAGCTCGATGCGGTACATCTCGTTGACTACAAGGTGCGCATCCTCGACGGCTCGTCGGCGACTGGGGCGAAGACGCGTGTCGTCATTGACTCTGTCGCTGATGGCGAGTCGTGGTCGACCATGGGCGTCGGCGAGAACATCATCTCGGCGTCAGCGGCGGCCCTTGCCGACTCGCTGGAGTACGCACTGCGCCTGCAGGGCGGCGAGGTGTCACGTCGCTCAGAGCGCGACACGGTGAACGAGCAACCTTCATGAGCGAGGCGATCGCCTACGCCGGTGAGCCTGGCGCGTTCGCCGAGGATGCACTCCTCGCCTATTTCGGCGCTGCAGCCCCGTCGCTGGGCGTCTCTTCATTTGGTGACGTTCGCGGAGCCGTCCTTGGTGGGCGAGCGATCTACGGCGTGCTGCCAATTGAGAACCTGATCAATGGCACCGTGCGCGAGACGCTCGATCTTCTGCGCGACGGCGCACTCGAGATCGTTGGCGAAGTGGTGGTGCCCGTTTCGCTCGTCCTCGCCGCCCTTCCTGGTGTGATCCTTGAGCAAGTTGATCGCGTCTACAGTCACGCGCAGGCACTTGCTCAAGCCGAGGAGTTTCTGCGCAGTCGGCCCTGGGCACTCCTCACGACCTACAACACGGCGGGGGCCGGAGCGATGATTCACGAGCGGAGTGAGCGCGATGCCGCCGCTGTGCTCTCGCCACGCGCCGCAGTGATCCACGGACTCACCCCACTCACCGGTCCAATCGAAGGGGTGCAGGGGAATCGCACGCGCTTCTGGATCGTGCAGCGCGCGGGTGGGCCAGCACGACACGCCGAGGCCGGCCCAGCGCGCACCACACTCCTCGTCGGCCTGCGCAACGAGCCAGGCACGCTCCTCGCCGCACTGGCAGTGATTGCCAAGGCGGGCGTCAACATCAGCAAGTTGGAGTCACGCCCAAATCGGGTCGGGGAGTGGGAGTACATCTTCTGGCTTGACCTCGACGGCGCGGCCGACTCACCCGAGATATTTGGCGTGATGCAGGGGCTCGCCGACGTGACGCTGGAGCGCCGCATCCTCGGCAGTTACCCACGAGGCGAGGCGCTCTAATCACGCTGCGGCGCACGCCGCTAGACTCGCCCCATATGGAGCCGCAGAAGATCCTCGTCGCAGGCGCATGGGAGAGCTCGCCGAACCTCGTCGAGATTCGGTCGCCCTTCGACGGTCATCTGGTCGGTACGACCTACCTCGCCACGCCGGAACAGGTCGAACGCGCCGCCGCCGGGAGCGTCACCGGATTTACCGCGATGCGAGCGCTTGGCGCCTGGGAGCGTGGGGCAATCTTGCGCACCACCGCAGCAAAGATCACCGAGCGTCGCGAAGAACTGGCAGCCCTTCTCTCCGCCGAGGCGGGGAAGCCGATCCGCGATGCACGCGCAGAGATCGATCGTGGTGCGCTGACCTTCCGACTCGCTGCCGAAGAGGCGGAACGGATGATCGGCGAGACGATCCCGCTCGATCTGGCACCGGCGAGCAAGGGCCGCCTCGGCATCACGCAGCGATTTCCCGTTGGTCCAGTGCTTGGAATCAGCCCGTTCAACTTCCCGCTGAACCTTGCCGCCCATAAGGTTGCACCCGCCATTGCCGTTGGCTGCAGCATGGTGCTGAAGCCGCCGAGCGCCGACCCGTTGATCATGCTGAAGGTCGCGGAGATCCTCGTCGATGCTGGCCTCCCAGCTGGCGGGCTTAGTGTGATTCCAACCTCGCGTCCCGACGCGGATCGCCTGATTGAAGACGAGCGCTTCAAGGTGCTCTCGTTCACTGGGTCACCCACCGTTGGCTGGGCGCTGAAAGGGCGTGCGGGCAAGAAGCGCGTCATCCTTGAGCTCGGTGGCAATGCCGCCTGCATCGTAGATGCCACTGCAGATCTCTCGTGGGCGGTGAAGCGCTCGCTTGTTGGCTCATTCGCCTACGCCGGTCAGGTCTGCATCAGCGTGCAGCGCATCTTTGTACACGAGTCTGTGGCCGATGCCTTTGAGGAGCAGTTCGCCGCCGGTGCTGCGAAGCTGGTGCTCGGTGACCCGGCGAACGAGAAGACCAACCTCGGACCGCTCATCGATGATGGCGCCGCGGCGCGCACCGCGGAGTGGGTGAGCGAAGCGGTTGCATCTGGTGCGAAGGTGATTGCCGGCGGTGCCGCAGCAGACCCAAAGACCCCAAGACTCTTCGCCCCAACGATCTTGACGAACGTGCCGCGCGACGCGCGCATCTGCAGCGAAGAGGCCTTCGCCCCCGTAGTGATCATCGAACGCTTCAGCGACTTCTCAGCGGCCATTGCCGCGGTGAATGAGAGCCGCTTCGGACTGCAGTGCGGACTCTTCTCAAATGACCTGGCGCATGTTCGCGCTGCATTCGATCAGTTGGAGGTTGGTGGCGTCATAGTTAATGATGTGCCGACCTACCGCATCGACAACATGCCGTACGGCGGCGTGAAGGATTCCGGACTTGGTCGAGAGGGCGTGCGCTGGACGATGGACGAGATGACTGAGATCAAGCTGCTCGTTCTCGCCGACCCGCAGTAGCGGGGTTACCCGCCGAGTTCGTCGCCCCCTAGCGTTGAGATGCGGGCGAGCGCCTCACGTACCGCCCGTCGAGCGCGCTTGGCGCGCCGCTTCACGCGATCAATCTCTTGTGCGGCGAGCCGGATCAGGTCGCTGTGCTCGCCCTCCACGAGAATCTCGTGGTCGCGCAGGCCGTCGATGGGCGCCTGAACTTCGGGCGCTGACGTCGGTGTCGGGGGTGGAGTTGCCGCACGCCGCTCAGGGCGGAGCGGGGCAGCCGCTCGGCCGAGGAGTGCGGCAATCGCTCGCACCGCCTCTGGCGGCGCAGGCGTCTCCGTCGTCAGGAGTCGTGGGTCGGCGATTGACCTTATCGCAGCCTCTTTACGTTCGGCCATACACGTCCTCCTCGTTACTGTCGTACCTGTTGTCTCTCCATTCTCGCCGAAAGTGCCTTGGCGTGACGACGTCAACCATAGGTGGCGGATACGTGGGTGGAACGGGTGGTAGGCTCCAATCATGCCTGTTGAGTCTGTTGCGCGTTCACTCTCGTTCATCAACTGGGTGGTGGTGAGTAGCCTCGCAGGCGGGAGCCTGGCAGCCATCCTCCTCCTGACCCGCCGATCAGAGTCGACGCGCGGCTATCGGGGGTTCACTGTTTTTGCCGCCGGTGGCTGGTCCTTCCTTGCTTGGCTCGCAGACGGAGCACTTCCGATCCCCGCGGCAGATGCGCCGATCCATGCTGCTACCGCCGAGGTAGATGCGCTTCGAAGACTACTTTTGATCCTGGTCGCGTGCCTCGCCACACTCTGGATGCTTCGAATAGCGCGCGGTGGTGACGGTCGGCATGTCGGATTGATCACCGTTCTCACGGCGATCGCCGCGCAGCTAGTGGCGGCTGTTGGTTGGGCGCCATCGCCGCTAATGGCGGCGGCACTCGCGCTGCAACTACTCATCCTCTCCGTGGTCACTGGTGGCGCATTTGCGGCGATGATTCTTGCGCACTGGTATCTCGTCACACCGAAACTAGCGGAGGCGCCACTCCTTCTCCTGAGCCGAACGCTCGGTGTGGGGATCTCCGTGCAGATCGCCCTCTTTCTCGCCTGGCAGGCACTTGGATTGGGCGGCTTTGGTGCCGGGTGGGACTTCTTCGCCACCCTCCGGCTTGTGATCGGCCTGGTCTTTCCAGCGCTTCTCACGTATGCCGGCTGGCGCACTGCGAAGGCTCGGTCGATGGAGTCCGCGACGGGACTCCTCTACATCGATCTTGGTGCAGTCACGACGGGAACGATCCTTGCCGCGGGGCTCTTCTTCGGCGCTGGCATTCTCGTCTAACTCGGCACCCGCGCGCGGGGTGCGCTCGTGCGCTTCAGGAGTTAGGAGATCTTCTTGATGGTGTAGTTGATCTCGTTGCCGTTCGGCAGGGTAACGACGACCTTGTCGTTGACCTTGCGTCCGATCAGTGCCTTGCCGAGCGGGCTCTCGTTGGAGATCTTCGGCGGCTCACCACTCGGATCGGCCTCGGTAGAGCCAACGATCAGGTAGTCGTGGCTCTTGCGCTCGGCGGTCACGGTGACGGTGGAGCCGAGGGCAACCTCGTCGGTGCCGGCATGCTCGTCGATGATCTCGGCATTGCGCAGCTTCTCTTCGATCTCCAAGACCTTCCCCTCGATGAACGACTGCTCGTTCCGGGCGATCTCATAGTCGGCATTTTCGCGCAGGTCGCCCAACTCTTTCGCCGCCTTGATGCGCGCGATCACCGCTGGGCGCTGCGAATGGATCAGGTCATGCAGCTCGGCCTCGAGCGCAGCCTTCCCTGATTCCGTGAGGTAGACGGGTCCAACCATGCGGGGGAGTCTAGCCGTTCGCCGCCTGCGTGGCACCCTCGAGGCGCAGTGCGAGGGCCAGGATCGTCGTGAGCACGAGCATGGCCACCTGCGGGGCCAAAGGTCCCCCCGCCAGGATTAGGAGCACGGAGAGCCCCAGGCTCACGAGGATCTGGGCACGTGGGGTCCGACCCCCACCGACGGCTCGCACCACGATCGCCCCGATGAGGAGGAGGTCGAGCGCCCCGAGGGCGATTGTTGCGAACGAGGCGAAGGCCACGAGACGGTCGTACGTCCCCTCGGCTGGGATCGCCCCGCCCAGGAGGCCATAGGTCAGCGCCCCAGAGGCGATCAGGCCGACACCGCGAACGAACTCAGCGGTCGCCAAGGCGGCGTAGGTCACCAGCACCGATCCTCTCAACATGCAGAGGAGGGTAGCGCGAACGCGGCGGAGGCGACGCCGAGGGCGCATACTCGCCCCATGAGCAGATCGACACAACGCACAGCAACAGGGTCGCCCTAAAAGCTTGATGTTGTCATCTCTTCGCTCCTGCTGAACGCCGGCATCCTCCTCGCCCTGGTCACCTGGATCACGGCTAATCGGCTGGACCTCTTCTACTGGATCGGCAACGAGCAGCTGCGCACCGCCGCATCCATCTTGGCTGTGGGTGCCCCGGTCGCGGCTGTCGCCGCAGCTGCAGGTCGACTGAGTTCGCGCCTCCCCGTGGACCTTGGCACCGGCACACTCCTCGCGCTCATCGCGGCGCTCAGCACGGTGTTCACTGCAGCGGCCGTGCTGCGTTCAGTACTGCCGCTAGATGCAAGCTTCCTCGTGCGCCTGCTCCAAGAGGTTATCAACGCTGGAACAATTTTCCTGATGGCGCGCATCTTCGCTCGTCGCGCGCGACGGCTTCCCGACTGGATCAGCATTACTGGAGCGATCTTTGCTGTTGGGCTACTCCCTCTCGGTCTGCTCTCTCTCGGCGTCGAAACGCTTTCAACGTGGATCGGCGAGCCGCTCTCTCAAGAGGTGAATCCTCTCGCCGTTGTTTCCGCTGCAATGTACCTTGCAGCACTTCTGCCCGCGCTCTTCTTTGGGCGAGAGCTACTTCGCGCTGAATCGCCACGATTTCGCCCCGTCGAGCGCCGCTTCGTTGAGGTCTTCGCAGCTTTTGGTGTTGGTTCGCTCGCCGCGGTCTTAGTCCCGCGCGCAACAGCACAGCTCTATGACACGCTGCAGACCTGCACTGTCGAACCCTATGCCTGCGACCGCCTACCAGCGGAGTGGGTCATCATCGGCCTCCTGACTGGCTTTACCGCCTGGCGGCTTATTCGCAGCGCCGAACGCGCCAAGCAGCCGCTCCTCTGGATCGGTGCGCTCCCTCCCGTGTTGACGACCGCTATCGCGATCAACTGGTATCTCCCCGCAGGGCTCGGTGGGCTCCCGATCGCGGGGGCGCTGATCTCGATCGGCGGGATGCTCCTCTTGCGACGCGCTACGATGGCGACAGCGCCGCGCCCGCGGCGAGCATCGAGAGGGAGGTAGTACCCATGAGCGACGCCAAGAAGATCACCCTGTATGGCGCGGCCTGGTGCAGCGACTGCACGCGCTCCAAGGGCTACCTCGACGCACATCAGGTTCCCTATACCTATGTAGATGTGGACGCCGATGCGGCCGCCAAGGAGATGATTGAGACGTTGACCGGCGCGAAGTCAATCCCCGTGATCATCTTTGAGGATGGCTCGTACCTGATTGAGCCCTCCAATGCGGAGCTTGGCGCGAAGGCGGGCGTCCCTCAGAGCTAGCGCGCGGCGAGCGGTAGCTCGTCGAGGCTCGTTAGCACCAGGTCCGCAATCTCGGCTGCGCCCGTTGATGACGGCGCGCCAGGGAGCGGCACCACCACTACGCTCATCCCCGCCGCTTTGCCGGCGCGCGCGCCAGCCAGCGAATCTTCAATGGCGAGCGATCGCTCAGGCGCAATGTTGATGCGGCGACACGCCTCAAGGTAGACGTCGGGGAGCGGCTTGCCGCCAGCAACCTCATCGCAGCTGACGTACGTGTGCACGATGTCGGCAAGGCCGAGGAGTTCGATCAGCGTGGCGATGATGCTGCGCGGGCTCCCCGACGCAATCGCAACAGGGCCACGTGCGGCGGCGCGTCGCACAGCGGCAACTCCAGCTGGAATGACTTGTACGCGCCCGGAGCGATAAAGCCCCTCAAGGTGGTTGATGGTGCGCGTCGCAATCTCGTTGGCATCCGGATGACCAAGGATCTCGGCCATGGCGCCGCCCCACTGCTGCGTGTTCGCTCCATAGAAGCGATGGAAGTCCTCTTCGACGAGCCGACCGCCGACTTCGGCGGCGATGGCGAAGCGCGCCTCAGCCCAGAGTGGCTCGGTATCGCAGAGCACCCCGTCCAAATCGAAGACGACCCCGTCGGGGTTCAACACGTACGGCGGGAGGGTCTGATCTGCAGGCATAGGCGCAAGGGTAGCGGGGCGCGTACCCTACGCGCATGAGTCCTGTTATGCGAGAAGAGCCAAGCGCCTGGGGGGCACGCATTCGCGCCGCCGCCGCTAGTGGTGAACTTTCCGACCTCCCCTTTGTGCAACAGCCAGCCTGGGCCGCATCGAAAGCGCTCACCGGCTGGGAGTCGGTTCGCCTCGTGGCACAAGACGGTGCTGCATGGGCTGGCGCGCAGTTCCTGATCCAGCGACTCCCTGCCGGACTTGGCCGCATCGCCTACGCGCCACGCGGACCCATTGTTGTTGCGCCGAACGCGGAGCAGGCCGCGGCACTGCGCGCCGAACTCCTCGGTGGACTCTCCGAGCTGCGTAGTGACGGCGTCACGCTGGTACGCCTAGAGCCAGGTGAGAGTGCGCCGCTCCCCGATGAGGCCGATCAGGTCAACCCTGCCGATGCGCTGAGCGCCGACCTACGCGCGCCGTGGCTCGCTGCAGCATCAACCGCGCAAATCACACTGCATCGCGCACGACCGGTGCAGCCATCGACCAGTCGGCGAATTGATCTGACCACTGGAATGGAGAGCGTTCGCGCCGCCTGGCGCAGCAAGTGGCGGCAGTACGCGCGACATGCAACCGAGTCTGGCGTCACCGTGCGCGCCGTTGGCGCTGACGGTGCTGAGGCGCTCCACACGGCGATGTCATCAATTGCTGGGCGCACCGGGGTGAAGACGCGCAGCAGTGCTGCATTCGCGCACATCGTGAGTGCCTTCAACGGCGAGGCGGAGATCCTCATCGCCGAATCACCGTCGGGCGAAACGCTCGGCGCGCTCCTCGTAATCACCACGCCAACAACAACGACCGAGCTCTTCGGTGGCGCAACGAATGCTGGCAACGAGCTGCGCGCGCCAAATGCGCTCAAGGTCACCGCGATGGAGCGTGCCGTGGCGCGAGGGAGCGCCACCTACGACATGTGGGGGATCTCAACGCCGGGGATCGCGCACTTCAAGGCCGGTTGGGGTGGGGCACCGGTTGTCTACCCAGGTGCACTCGATGTGGATCTTGATCCGATTCGTGGGCCGCTCGTGCGCCTGGCGCTACGCCTGCGCGGATTCGGCGCTTAAGCTGAAGGGCGAGCCGTTCGGCTCGCCACCAGGGTGAGCAGGCCATTGGCCAGCACCAGACCCCAGATCAACTGCGGTGCTCCCGTCACGAGGAGGCCAAAGGCGCCGATAGCGCTAAGGAGCACCCCAAAAAGGAGCACCGCGCGACTCGAGCGTCGTGACCAGAGTGCTCGTGCAACCCAGAGCGGCGCGGCCCCTGCCAACCCGAGGGCAACCGTCGCAACCATGAGAAGGGCGAGGATCTGTCGCACCCACGCACCAAATTCCGGGAGGTTGTTCTGGTCGGCCAGGGTGGTGAGGATGACGGCGAAATCAATCTGGAACGTCTCCAAGATTGTGGCAACGTCGCTTCCGAGTTGGGCCGTAATCTGCGCACCGAGCGAGACCCAGGTTTGATCCGCGATATCAAAGGCTGCAATAGCAATGGCCACGAGACCAGCGAGGCCGGCGGCAATCAGCACAACTCCGAGCAGCGCATTACTGACGGCGGCGGCAATTTGCGCGATCCCGCGCGGAGTTTCCTTCGGCTCGTCCAACATGTAGCTCACTCGCCCCCCTTATACGGATAGGTGATCCAGCCATCGGCGAGCGCCGCGAAGAGGTCGGGGGCGCCAGGCACCTCGCTCTTGCTCGGCTTGTGATGAACGACGGCGGTGCGCACCGTAGCGCCTGCAGCGCGCGCGCGTTCCGCCACGAGGGCGAGGGTGCGGCCACTCTCCCAGACCTCATCCACGATCAGAATCGAGCGCCCCTTCAGTGATTCATCTGGTGGCATGCGTGTAATGGTCGGTTCTGGTCGCCGACCGGCGGCATCGTAGTGTTCGGCGACGGCAATGAGGAGGTCGCGAATGCCGAGCCGATAGGCGAGCATCGCTCCAGGCACCAGGCCGCCGCGGCTTATGGCAAGGATCGCTTCGGGGCGTTGATCTGCGGGGAGGGCTTGAATCTGCAGTGCGAGCGCCTCAACATGCCCGTTGAGCTCCTCCCATGTGAGGGCGACCGTCTCAGTGCTCACCTCAGCGGACGTGGTCGAGCGCCTGGCTGAAGTCGGCGATGATGTCGTTCACCGATTCAATACCGATGCTGATACGGAAGATTCCGCCGCGCTTTGGCATTGGGTAGACGAGTGTGTCGACCTCGCCGAGGCTCACACCCACGGCGCACATCTGCACGTGATCGCTGAAGGCGCGCATCGCGTCGAGCGGATCAACGCCGGCCGCCGCGCGTGGCTTGAATGAGAGCATGCCGCCCCACCCGTTGGTGAGCAGACGATCGGCGACCGCGCGATCTGGATGTGATGCGAGGCTCGGATGACGTACCCACTCGACCTTTTCGTGCCCCTCCAAGAACGCGGCAACTGCAGTGCCATTCGCCGAGGCGCGCTCCATGCGCAGTGGTAGGGTGCGCGCGCCGCGCGCGATCAGCCAGGAGTTAAATGGCGACGCCGCACCGCCGAGAAGATCGGTCTGGCGTCGGATCGGATCCACGAGTGCCTTGGAGCCAGCGGCAACGCCACCGAGCGCATCACCGTGGCCCGAGACCCACTTCGTGGTTGTCTGTAGCACCAGGTCCGCACCATGTTCCAGTGGGCGGAAGAGCACGGGGCTCAGGAAGGTGTTGTCGACCACCACAAGTGCACCGCCCGCGTGGGCAATCTTCGCGATTGCCGGGATGTCGGTGATGCGCATCCACGGGTTGGAGAGCCCCTCGCAGAAGATGATCTTGGTATTCGGCTTCATCGCCGCCTGTACCGCAGCGTGATCGGTGATGGGCACCGGTGTCACCTCAATGCCGCGGGAGGGGAAGTCTTCGGCGAAGAGGATCTGGCTGATGATGAAGAGGTCATCCGCAACAATGATGTGATCGCCGGACTTCAGGTGGGCGAGGAGCCCCGCGGCAATCGCCGACATGCCGGACGCAGAGGCGACCGCACTCTCGGCACCTTCGAGCTCGGCGAGCTTCTCTTCAAGTGCTGCCGTGGTGGGGTTATTGGTGCGCGTATAGAAGTAGCGTTTCGGCTCCCAAGCGAGCGCCCCGTCGACCGCTGCCTCCTTCTCGTCGGCCGTCTCGAAGGTGAAGGTCGCGGTCTGATAGATGGGGAGATTGTGGGCACGGGTCGTGGGGTCAGCGCTCTCACCGGCGTGGACCGCCAGGGTGTCAAGCGATGCGTTCTTGAGGGGCTTCTTGCCGTCTTTCGCCATGGCGAGATTGTAGGGGCTTGGAGCGGGAGACGAGGTTCGAACTCGCGACCTTCTGCTTGGGAAGCAGACGCTCTACCAACTGAGCTACTCCCGCGTGGGGGGTGAGGATAGCGTATGGGCCCGCCGTGCTGGCTCCGACAGGAAGGCGATACTCAAGCACCACGAGCCATGGGGGTGCCTCGCACGGGGGATCAGGTTCGCGTGGCGATCCGTTCGAGCTGCTGGGCAACAAAGAGGGTCGCCTCCAATGGTGCCGTGGTGTTTGCAGCGCCCTCTGTGATCAGAGCGAAGTCCTCGATCATGAGTTGGAAGGGGTCAACGGGTGCGAAAGTTTCCTCGACGCCAGCCAGGGTCAGAGCGCTCGGTGCGTGCCACGAGGTGAATGCCTCGCCCGTGGTGAAGTCAATCGTGGTGTCCGCGCCACTCACCTTAATGTGCTGCTCAGGAGATCGAGTGAAGGAGACGACCGACGTTGCGCTGATTGTTTTGTTGATCCGCGCCGTGAAGGAGGTCGTCATGTCAACGCCGCGTGCGCCAAGCTCCCGCTCGATCGTGTCGTAGTCGATCTGCGCCGTGTTTCCAGTCAGCGCCGACCAGAGATGCAGCTGATACGGGCCAAGGTCGAGCAGACTGCCACCACCCATCGCGGGGTCAAGGCGGTAGTTGTCGGGTGCATCCAGGACGAAGGAGAAGCCGGAGTCAATCGTGGTGATTGGACCGATTGCGCCACGTGCAACAAGCTCCGTGAGGCGGCGCATGCGGGGGTGCCACTTGAACCAGATCGCCTCCATCAACGTGCGCTGGCATTCGGTGGCGGTGGCGATCATGGCCTGGGCTTCACTTGCGGATGTGGCGAATGGCTTTTCGCAGAGCACGTGCTTGCCGGCTTTGAGCGCAGCGATCACCCACGCAGCGTGCAGGTGGTTCGGAAGGCTGATGTAGACCGCATCGACCTTTGGGTCGGCGAGGAGGGCGGTGTAGTCAGAGTAGGAAGTCGTGGCATTCAACGCTCGGGCTTTAGTGAGGTCGCGAGACGCCGCTGCCTGAAGGTGTGCACCTGGGCTGGTGTGAACGGCGGGAGCGAGCGCACGGGAGGCTACATAACCCGCGCCAATGAACCCCCAGCGAAGCGGTGCCATCTAGCGGCTGATGAGCGCGGGCCGAATAAGTGCACCGGAGGTCAGTGCGGACTCCTCGGCCGCCTGCATGATCGCAACGACATCGCGTGACTGCTCAGCGGTAACGGGCATTACTGTTCCGCTCTGCAGGTATGCGCCAACGCTTGTGTGGAATGACGTGGCTGGCCGATCCATGAGGGGAATTTGAGTGGCTGCACCATCCCTGTGCATCGTGATGATCGCTGGCAGATCGGCAACCGCGCCAGTCCCCGAAGTGTCCCAGTCGCCAACGATCGCCCCCTTGGTTCCAAGGACGTAGAACTTGGGCTTGCGCGCAGCGGCAAGGTCAGAATTGATGAAGGTTGCCTGCGCGTTTCCCTCGAAGTTGATGGTCACCTGCGCGTGGTCCGCATTCGTCGTGTGGTGCCAGACCCGCTTCTGATTGAGACCCGAAACGCTCTGAATCTTCGCAGGCACCACCGCCATGATCTGATCAATGAAGTGACTCCCCCAATCGAAGATCGCGCCACCTGAAACATCGGTCATCGAGTGCCATAGGGCGCACGGCTCGGAGTAACCGCCAACAAAACTTTCATAGGAGAACACCTCACCGATCTCTCCACGGTCAATCAGCGACTTCAAGGTGATGAAATCTCGGTCGTAGCGCCGATTCTGATAGACGACGAGCAGGAGTTGTTTGGCCTTGGCCAGAGCCATCAACTCATCGCACTGGTTAGTAGTTAGTGCCATCGGCTTCTCAAGAATGACGTTCAGGCCAAGCGTCAAGGCGCGCTGTGCCCACTTAAAGTGACTGTTTGGAGGCGTGGAGATCACGACAAGCTCGATCCCGGACCGTTCAAGCATCAGTTCGGCGTCGGTGAAGGTTTGAAGGTCGGGAGAGATTGCGAGGGCGGCGCTGATGCGATCCGGATTGGTGTCACAGACGGCGGTGAGGGTCAGCCCAGGCGCCGAGCGGATCGCGCGGTGATGCTCATCTCCGATCGCGCCGTAGGCGAGGAGCCCGACCTTGAATGTGGAGTCTGCCATTTGATGCTCCTTTCAGTGTTTGCGCAATTGTAGAGAAAGTGGGTTCTAGACGTGCGGTGGAGGGGTTGAAGGGAGCCAAGCGCGGGTAAATGTGAGTGCGAGACGCTACGCTCTGGGCATGGAGTTTGAGCACCGCTGGCTCGGAAGAATCGGCTACGACGAGGCGCATGCCCTGCAGCGCACACTGCTGGCCGAGCGGGCTGCGGGTCGCGGTCGCGACACCCTGCTCACGTTGGAACACGATCCCGTGATGACCCTGGGGCGTAACGCCGATCCGAGCCATCTACTGCTCTCTGAAGCCGACTACGTCGCGCGCGGCATCGCCGTGCGACACGTAGAGCGCGGTGGCGAGGTGACCTATCACGGCCCTGGGCATCTGGTGATGTATCCGGTCGTAGCGCTGCGCCAGAACGGAATTTCGCTGCGTGTGCACATTCGTGCACTCGAGGCTGCGCTGATTGCGGCGTGTGCGGCGTTCGATATCGCCGCAGAGCGCCGTGATGGCGCGCCCGGCTGCTGGGTGGGCGAGCGCAAGATTGGTGCGGTCGGCGTGCGCGTAGAGCGTGGTGTGGCCTGGCACGGCCTTGCGCTCAATGTTGGGCGGGACCTCGCGCCATTTGATTTGATCAATCCGTGTGGTCACGCCGGCATAGTTTCGACCTCGATTGCCCTGGAGCAAGATTGGGCGGCGACGGCGCGCGGCGAGCGTGATTCCATCGGTACCACGGCCCCTGATCTGCAAAGCGTTGCCGATCTCGTTGCCGCGGCGTACGACAGCGAACTTGCCGCGTACGGCACGAGCGCTAGCGTTCATGTGAACAGCGCAGTTCCTGCAGCTGCCGGGGGTTCACGATGAGCGGTGGTATCTGGGAGCTGCGTCGCGACGAGATCACCGGCTGGTGGTCGGCAACCGTCGTTGATCGCGAGTTTGAGCCGAAACGATTCCATGAGGCGCGCACATCTGGCGCTCGCGAAGCGGAGTGCACGAACTGTGCGCAGTCTGATGCCGCAGCGGTAACGCGACGCGTGCTGCGCCAAGGTGCATTCCACTCTGTGGGCACGCGCATGGATGCCGCCGCTGGGGAATCTGGATTCCTCACGCTGAGCGATGTGGACCGCGCGGGCTCGTGGTCAACCCTTATTGCGCCAGGCCGTGAACATGGCGAGCTCGATGAGGTGCCGGTGGCTGTGGTGTCGGCATTCTTGATGGCGATCCGAGATCACCTGCGCAGCGCGCGTGATCTTGGCGCAACCGCCTACATTCAATATGTTCGCAACGCAGGGGGTCAGGCGGGGGCGATGACCGATCACCTCTGCTTTGAGGCCTACGACCTGCCGCAGGTGCCGCACCGACTCGCCGAAGAGATTGGTGGCGCGGCGCGCCTCTCCATTCGCGCCGGCGGTTGCGCCTACTGTCACCTCGTTGCCGATGAGTCGCACGGCGGACGACGCATGCTCCATCGCGATCCGTTCGGCTTGGTCGTTGCCCCCTTTGCCAGCCGTTCGGCGTTTGAGACGTGGATCGTTCCGAACAACCACAGTGCCGACTTCGCCGACACCGATGCGGCGACGATCGCCGGATTCGCCAGCACCCTGCAGACCGCGGTCCGGGCACTACGGGCGATCGGCATGCCGCCATACAACCTGATTCTGCATACGGCGCCCCTGCGCGAGCGCGTCGATGGCACCTATCACTGGCACTGGGAGCTCCACCCGCGCCTCCGCCCGATCGGCGGGCTGGAACTCGCCTCAGGCATCCCCGTGGTGCCGATCTCCCCTGAGGAGGCGGTTGTGGAACTGCGCCGCGCCCTCGCCTAGCCACCCTGCTATCGTTCCGCAGCACCCGCAACGTGGTCGGCAGAGATCGGCCGGCGGGGCAAAGGAGTGGACCATGGCACGACAGGTGATGAACGCCGAAGAGATCCGCAGGGCACTGACCCGCATCTCCCATGAAATCATTGAGAAAGAGGGGACCGAAGGTCTCGTCGTCGTTGGCATTCAGCGCCGCGGCGTACCGCTTGCCAAGGTCATCGTTGAGGCGATCAAAGAGCACGAAGGCGTCACCGTTGAGTCGGGCACCCTCGACATCAGCTTCTATCGCGATGATCTTTCGACGATCGCCGTTGCCCCAGTGCACCGCGGCACATCGATCCCTGGAGACATCACTGGCAAGACGATCATATTGGTTGATGACGTGCTCTATACGGGTCGCACGATTCGCGCCGGCCTCGACGCACTTATCGACTACGGCCGACCGAAGGCGATCCGCCTCGTGGCGCTCATCGATCGCGGCCATCGCGAACTGCCTATTCGTGCCGATTATGTTGGAAAGAACATTCCAACGACGAGCGGAGAGGTCGTGCGCGTCTGCGTGCAGGAGATCGATGGTGAAGCGCTCGTTAAGGTGGAGTTGCTTGCGGAGCATCTCGCTGCGAACGATGCGGCCGCCAAGGAGAAGGGCTGAGCTGATCGCGTGACAAACAATCCGACGAGCCCGGAGACGATGCCTGAGTACAAGGGCGGCCCGTTGAATGCGGGTCGCGGCCCTGGCCTCGGCTGCTTCTGGATTCAGGCGGTGGCGCTCGTCATCGCAATGATCATGGCGCCGCTCTCTGCGGTGCTGAACTGGCCCGCCCCAATCGCGATTGGGCTCCTCTTCCTTGTGGTGATCCTCCTCCTCCTCGTGGGGCAGACCTCAATCTTCCTGCTGCGCCTCGTGGCCGCCGACCGGAAGGGGCGCCGCGCACCGATGCGGAGCACCACGAAGACGGTCGGGCAGATTGAGGATGATTCCAAGGGCGACACGGAGAGCAGCGGCGTGGGAGAATCCCGCTAATGCCAGTACTTGCCACCTACTTCTCGATTCGACGGGGGCGCGACCCCTTTTTTAAATTTTTCATGCGGACCCTCTTTCCGCGCACAGTGAAGGATTATGAGAAGAAGTTCGGCATCAAGTTCCTCGGCTGGTACAACGTGGCGCACGGCTGGGACTTCGACAACGTGATCATGTTTGATCTTCCCGACTACGGCACTCTCGACAAGCTCGAGGCCGACGAATCGTCACGCGCCCTCGGCCATCGCGCGGGCGAGTGGATGTTTGAGCGCCACCACTCAATGTTCCTTCGCGAGCGACTCTCTTCGGATCTGGAGTACACGGGCTGATGATCTTCGGTCGAAAGCCAAAGGTTGAAGTCGCTCCTGTTGAAGGGGTGCCCGTAATCTCGCAAGATGCCGTGCGCCGCTACGCCGATGCTGCTGAGGCGGCCGGATCCGAACGACTTCTCGCCATTGAGCACGCAACCGAGCGGCTAAGCCGCTACCTACGTGATCACCGCAACGTGCTTCAGACCGCGGGCCCACTAATCCTCGCGGGCACGGTTGACGCCGCAGAGCTCGTGTTGGAGCAGGAGGGTGGTTTCACCATGAGCTCAACCGATGCCGAGGGTGTGGCGTCAATGGACCGCATGAGCATCTCTGAAGTGGTGGAGCTCTGGGGCGCCGCTGATCTCTACGACCGAATCGAAGCGGCACTGCGTGCAGCTGCTGGACTCGCGCCACGACCAACCGGTGCGATCGTGGCGGGCCTCGGCGTGGCCGGGGACGACCGCGCGTCGGTCTGATTCGCGATGGGCAGCACGCCCGTCGCCGGTGAACTTCTCGCGATTGGCGAACTAGCCCCCGGACGCATCGCCCTTGAGTTTCGCGCCCCAAACCTGATCGCTGCACTGCGCCCAGGCCACGCGCTGCACCTTGTACGTCCAGAGTCTGGAGGCTACCGCGTGCGGCGCGTTGCCCCTGTCTCTCGCGTCGACCTCATTCGTGGGAGCGTTGAGGTTGCGCTGCAGCCACGAGCTGATGGCGGCCAAGACGCACTCGCAGGGCTGCGCGTCGGCGACGTGATCGAGCTGATCGGACCGATCGGGCAGCCGATCCTCCTTAACAAGGCCACGATGCGGCTGCTGCTCATTGCTGACGGCGAAGGGTTCGCCTGGGTGCGCGCGCTAGCGATCGCCGCAACGAGTGCCGGCATCAGTGTGACGATGCTCCAGCAGGCGGAGACGGCGGCTGACCTGCCGCCAGCCAGCCTCCTCCCCGACGTCGTGGAGATTGTGGTCGCCACGAGCGATGGCAGCATCGGCCACCGCGGCACCGTCGCTGACCTGCTCTCCGAGTACGTCTCCTGGGCGGATCAGGCGGTCGTCGCAGGTGCCACCGACATTCGATCCGCTGCAACATCTGCCGCCCTTCGCCGACGCACCGCAGATCGCACAACGGCAAGTGGCAAGCCTGCGCGCGCACGCATCGCGCCCGCTGGTGATCGTGCGCCGTGGCTCCAGGCGCTGCTGGCACACGAGATTGGCTGTGGCATTGGCGCCTGTGGTGGCTGCACCGTTGCAACGCGCACTGGCCAGGTGCGCCTCTGCCGCGAAGGGCCAGCAGTGGACGCAACTGGCTACGCATCAAAGGGTGGTGCATAAGTGCCTCCACGCAAGCGCACAAAGGTGGCCGCGCCGCGCGCGACCCGAACCGCGCAGGTGGCGGAGCAGGTGAACGAGCGGATCAATCCGCTCACCGTTGACCTTGCCGTCACCCTTAGCACCGAGCACCCGCTACGACTGGAGCGACCGATCGTTGTCGCCAGTGGTCCTCTCGGCTTTGGCAACGAGGCAGGCGGCGCGATTGATCTACGAGAAGTTGGCCTCTTCGTTGTGCGCGGTATCTCGCTGCGGCCACGATTTGGCGGCTTGATGCCGCGACTAGTGGAGGTTCCTGGCGGCGTGATGCATGCGGTGAACCGTGAAAACCCCGGTGCTGATGAGGTGATCGATCGACACGGTGCAAGTTGGCGCTCGGCGCCGTGCGCGGTTGCCCTTTCCCTCGTCGCCACGTCGGTAAAGGAGCTTGCGCAGCTGATCGCGCGGGTTGAGCGGCGCGCCGACGAGCTCGGCATTGCTGCGCTTGAGATTGATCTCACCGCCCCGTGTGATGGCCTTGATGGCGCCCGATGGGAGTCGTCGGCGGATGAGGCGCTGCGCCTGATTGATACGGCGCGCGGTGCGACCGATCGACCCCTCATCGCGAAAGTCTCGTCAGCGGCGAGTGAGCTCCGCCGTTTGGCAAGCGAGTCGATCGATGCGGGGATTGATGTTCTCTCGGTGAGTGGATCACCGCATGGCTTTCTCCCCGATCGCGCACGTCGTGGCCCAGCCTTGGCGGCAGGTATCGGTGAGCTCTCTGGGCCGCTGGTACGCCCGGCCGCACTCGCAGCGATCGCTGAGGCGGCGAGTGGTGCGGGCGCACCGATCATTGGCGGGGGAGGCATCGGCTCGCCAGCCGACGCCCTCGATACCTTCGCCGCTGGCGCAAGCGCGGTGAGTCTCGGGACCGCACTCTGGGCAGATCCACGACTCCCTGGAGCGGTGGGCGATTCGCTCCGACGTGCGGTGGCTGCCCGTGGCGAGACCAACGTTCTCGCGCTGCGTGGCAGCGCGCTAGGCTCTCGCCATGAGTGAACCACTTCGCCCACTGCGCGAGTTGCTGACGCCGCCCTCCGGCTACCCCGCCGCCCCAGTCGATCCGCGCGATCGCGCAGCAACAGCCCAGCGCATTGAGGGCCTGCTGCTCGCCACTGGCGCGCTGCAGCGTGGCCACTTCCTGCTTAGGAGCGGACGGCACGGCGACCAGTACCTCGAAAAGTGGTCGCTCTTACAACATCCATCTGCCGCTGCAGAGATCACGCACGCACTCGCCGTGCAGAGCCTCGAGAGCGTTGAGGCGCTTGGTGGCGACATCGACCTCGTCGTTGGGCCAGCCACTGGCGGAGTACTACTGGCGTATGAGGTTGGCCGGCTCCTCGGGGTGCGCGGACTCTTCGCTGAGGAGGTGCGTGGCACAGTCGGAGCTACACGACGCGAGTTCCGTCGCGGCTTTCAGATTCCACCGCGCGCACGCGTGCTCTTGGTTGACGACATTCTGACCACTGGCGGATCGCTACAAGCACTTCTTCCGCCGCTCTACGCCGCGGGTGCCCATCCGATCGCCGCCGCTGTTATTGCGAGTCGCACGCCGGGGCTCACGCAAATCGACGCTGAGGGACGTGAACCGATTCCGCTGATCGCCGGGATCACGCTGAACCTGCCGACGTATGAGCCAGTCGACTGCCCACTTTGTGCGTCGGGAGAGCCGATCGGCGCCCCTGGGAATAGCGGCCGCTAGCTAGTTCGCGGCGAGTTCGGCAAGCGCCGCGTCGATCTCTGCGGGGCTAATGATTCCCTCATAGGAGCGGAGGATGCGCCCGTCGCGTCCGACGGTGAAGATCCACGGCTCGACCGGAAGCTGCCATGCGTCTACAACGCTGGTTGGCTGCAGTCCACCTCCGGTTGCAAGGACCGGAATCAAGCGCGTGCCGTTCCAACTCATCTGATATGGCTCCACATGAATGACCACGACCCCTGGGTGTCGATCTGCCGCGGCTTTCAAGATCGTGAGCGTTGGCCCGCACGCCTGCGACACACAGAATGCTGGCGAGGCGAAGGCGATCAGGAAGGGAGTCCCCGTTGCGAGAAGCTCAGCTGCGGAGTGCGAATAGAAGGCGGCACGCGGATCGGGGTCGGTGGAGATCCCCGCCACTCCGTGTGGGTCGGTGGCAGCAATCGGTGTTGCGACGGTTGGCGCCTTGTTGCCAGGGCGCGGCGCAATGCTGGCTGACTGCACGATTGAGGTGACGCGGATCAGCACGGCTGCTCCACCGGCGTCGGTGCCGCTGATGACGAGGCCGATCTCACGCGCGCCAACGGGGATCTCGGTGGTGCCGATAAAGAAGCCGCGAACGTTGGTGATCGCCCAGGCGAAGGGGAGCGGCGACGCAGCTGCCAGTGGCGTGCAACCGTCGGTGGTGATGTCAAAGACTTCGCTCTTGAGCGTCCAGGCCGGAGAGCCGAGCGGGAAGCTGGCGCTGTCGACGAGACCGAGGATGAGTCGCGTCGCACCAGGGGCGAGGTCACTGTTCGCCAACAGGGGGAGTGGTCCAGTGGAGGTCGCCTGACCGGCAGCGGGCCAGGCATCGGTGCAGCCGTTCCTGGCGCTATCGCCCGCGCTGGCGCTTGGGGTGGGGGTTGACCCGCCGCACGCAACAAGAGCGGCGCAGAGGGAGGCGAGAACGGCGCTTCGCAATACCTTCTTCACACACCCACTCTATCCCACGTTTCCGAGGGTCGGCGTACCATCTGCGTATGAAGAGTTTCCGCACAACGCTGCGTCTACTACTTGGCGCGACTATTGGCCTCGTGGTCGTCGGCGTCATCGTTCGGGCAACTGAGTCTGGAATGGGCTGCCCAGACTGGCCCCTCTGCTACGGGCAGATCATTCCGCCAACCACTGACTCGGGAGACGTCATCGCCTATAAGGCGTGGCTCGAGTGGATCCACCGCACGATCGCGGCGGTGATCGGCCTAATCGCCTTGGCATTGGTGTTCTTCGCGCTGCGCAACCTCAAGGGTCGCCGATCACTCCAGGGGGCCTCGGTCGCCCTGCTCGCACTCGTTCTCTTCCAGGCATGGCTCGGGCGCCAAACGGTCCTGGAGTCCAACTCGGGCGTCTCTGTGACTGCACACCTCGCCACGGCGATGGCATTCGTCGGGTTGCAAGTCTGGGTGCTCGCTCGAAGCGGGTACGCCGAGACCCTCGCCGGTATCCGTCGCGCAAGCGGGAGCGTTGTGGCGCCGATCGTTGCCGCGGGGGGTATCTACGCGCTGCTCCTCTTCGGCTCGAACGTGACGGGCACCGATACTGGCCTGCTCTACCCCGATTGGCCACTCATGGGCGGCACCCTCTTCCCGCCAATCACTGCACTCTCAACACCGATGATTGCGCACCGGTACGCGACCGCGATCGTTGCGCTCATCCTGGTCTCAGCGCTCTGGATCGTGCTCCGCGAGAAGGGGAGCTCGGTGCGCGTGCGTCAATTACTGACCTACGCCACAGCCACATTTGCCATGCAATGCCTCATCGGCGCGGCGCAAATCTTCACCAAGCTCGCACCATGGACGCAGACGCTGCATGTCGCACTGGCCACCATGATCTGGATTTTGACCGTCGGCGCCGCATCGATTGCACTGCTTGAGGGGCGTTCCGCAGGGGGTGGCTTGGCGAGTCAATCAACACGCAGGCCACAAACCAGCCGGGAGACAGTTTCTGCCTATATCGCGCTGATCAAACCGCGCATCGTTGAGCTGCTGCTGATCACCACGATTCCCGCGATGCTCCTTGCAGCACATGGCTTTCCACCACTGACGATGATCGCCGCCACGCTCGTTGGCGGCACGCTCAGTGCCGCGAGCGCCAACGTCTTTAACTGCATCATTGACGCGGACATCGATGCGCAGATGGCGCGTACCGCTGCACGCCCGCTCGTCACCGGCCGAATCAGCGTTGGGGCGGCGCTCCTCTTTGCAAGCATCCTTGGCGTCGCAAGCTTCATCTTCCTGGCACTCACGACAACGATCATGGCGGCGTTTATTTCGCTCCTCGCGATCGCCTTCTACGTGCTGATCTATACGCTGATCCTGAAGCGCTCAACCCCGCAGAACATCGTGATCGGTGGAGCGGCGGGTGCCCTTCCGCCGGTGATCGGCTGGGCCGCAGTCACGGGTGATATCTCGCTGGTACCGATCCTCCTCTTCGCCCTCGTCTTCTACTGGACGCCGCCACACTTCTGGGCGCTCGCACTCCGAATTGGTCCCGACTACGCCGCCGCAGGGGTGCCGATGCTCCCCGTTACCGCCGGACCAGTGGAGACGGCGCGGCAGATTTGGCTCTATACGATCCTTCTCGTGGCAATGAGCCTGATGCTCTGGGCGGTGGCCGGGATGGGTCTCGTCTACCTAGCGGTTGCCGTCGTCGGCGGCGGGATCTTCTTGCTCCGCGCTTGGCGCCTGCGTAGTGATGTGCTCGGCGACGGACTACTGCGTGGCGCAACGCGCCTCTATCGCTTCTCGATCAGCTACCTCACCCTGATCTTCGCCGCGATCGCGATCGACTCAATCCTGCCGCGCTAGCGGCGCGACCTTAGCGTCGATCGGCCGCCGCAGCCTGTCGCTTCGCGCGACCGCCGCGATCGAGTCTGCCGAGCCAGAACTGCACCTGCGGCCCAATGGTGAAGGCGAACCAGATCGTGCCGAAGCCGAAGGTGCCACCGAGCACGATCCCCAAGATGCCCACGACGACCTCGATGGCGGTGCGCATCTTCCAGATCGGCTGGCCGGTGCGGTGGTGGAGCCCGGTCATCAGGCCATCGCGTGGCCCAGGGCCGTTGCCGCTGCCGATGTAAATACCTGAGCCGATGCCAACGATGGCTGTGCCGGCGATCGCCAGCGCGCCAGCGAGCAGTGGTTGCGCGGCGACCTCTGCGGCCGAAGGGAGGCCAGCGAGGGCGAGGAGGGCAATCTCCACGTTCATCACCCAGCCGATGATCACGATGTTGCTCAGGGTTCCCAGGCCAGGGCGCTGGCGGAGTGGAATCCAGAGCAGCAGCACGAAGATGCCGCTCAACTGCGCAGCGGTGCCGATCTGAATGCCGAGCTGCTTGCTCAGCCCTTGGTGCAGGATCTCCCACGATGGAAGGCCGACCCCGGCGGCGAGCATCATGACGAGGCCCGTGGCGAAGACCACCTGACCGGCGATGGATTGAGGGAAGCGCTTCAGCGCATCGGCGGTGATCGCCTGCGAGAGCCAGTTGCTGCGCGGTGTGGTCATGCGGTTCCCCTTACTGCGGCGTGGCTGCCGCGCGGCGAAGGCGGTCCGCGATTGCCGAACCGAGGCCGCCCTCAGGATAGGGGGCGGCGATGATTCTCGCGGCGGGTGCTGCACGGCTGACCAATACGGCCTCAAGTTCATGCAGTCGCTCGAAGAGGTGGGCGGCGGCGGCGACCGGATCCAGCGTCTCAGAGAGCGCAGCGCTCGCATGAACGGTTGCCCCTGCAGCCGCGGCGAGCGCCTCCAGGCGCGTGAGGGTCGCGCGATCTGGTGCGAGGAGTGCGCACGCCGTAACGCCAGCAGGGAACGTCGTTGTTATCAAAAGAAGCGGGACCATCGGCGCGTAGTGCGACTCAGTCATACCGGGCGCCTGGAGTGGCACGCCAGGTTGTGCCGTTGGTGCCGCAGCGGCGATGCCGCCGTGATCGGCGAGCACGCGTGTGAGTTCTTCAAGCGGGATGCCGCCGTGTCGCAGGAGTCGTGCCGGCCCATCGGCATCAAGCGCGACCACGCTCGACTCAACGCCAATCTCCGTTGCCTCGCCGAGCAGCACGGCGTCAATGCGTCCATCGAGCTGTTCGAGCACATGGTCGGCGGTGGTGGGCGAGAGGCGACCGAAGCGATTCGCGCTTGGTGCAGCAATCGGCGTTCCCGCCGCGCGAATCAGTGCCAGCGCCGTCTCGTGTCGCGGCAGGCGCACGCCAACGGTATCGAGCCCGGCGCGCGTCAGGCCAGGAACCTCAGGTCGCGCCGCGGCAACGATCGTGAGTGCTCCTGGCCAGAAGGCATCTGCAAGAAGTGTGATGCGCGGATCGGCGAGCGCAGCGTCGGTGAAGAGGTGGGTTAGATCGGCGCGATCGGCGATGTGCACGATGAGCGGGTCAAAGGTTGGGCGACCCTTCGCCTCAAAGATGCGCGCGACCGCTGGCGCATCAAACGCGCTCGCTCCGAGTCCGTAGACCGTCTCGGTGGGGAAGGCGACGAGGCCGCCAGCCCAAATGATCGCCGCGGCACGCGGCATTGACTCGGCGGCGGAGTGTGGCGTTCGTGCGCGCAGGCGTTCGGTGATCACGCCGGTCGCGCCACGTCAATCATCAGCGCGGCGTGATCCGATGGCGACTCACCCTTGCGTCCGTCACGGTCCACACCGCTGCTCACGATCGCACCAGCGCGTGGCTCAACGAGCAGGTGATCGATGCGCATGCCCCAGCCGCGATGGAAGGCGCCGCCGCGGTAGTCCCACCAGGTGAACGGTGCGCGCTCCCCATCTGGGGCGACGTCTTGCGCCGCGTCAACCAGGCCCAAGTCAACCAGAGCGTTCCAGGCGTCGCGTTCCCGTGGGGTGACATGCGTCGCGCCAACGAGCGCCGCTGGATCCCACACGTCAGCATCGGTTGGAGCCACATTGAAATCACCACCCAGGAGTAGCGGAGCAGGCTCGGCGATGCGCTCTGCCGACCAGGCGCGCAGTGCGCCGTACCAGTGCAGCTTGGCGTAGAAGTGTGGCGCGTCGACCTCGCGACCGTTTGGCGCGTAGACCGATGCAACGCGAAGGCCACCACAGACGGCGCTGATGAGTCGTGGCTCACTGAGAAGGTCGGGGAGTGTGGCGTCGCCTCCCTGCGGCGCATAGTCGGCGATGCTCTCCTGCACCTCACTGAGGCCATGTCGCGATGCGATCAGCACCCCGTTGCGCCCGCCGGCACCGAGGGCGGCAACTTGGTAGGAACGCGTCGAGAAGAGCCCTTCTGGAATCTGGGATGGGTCGCACTTCGTCTCCTGCAGCAGCACGATGTCTGGCTGTGTTGCATCGAGCCAGGCGGCGACCCGCTCAGCGCGGGCGCGAAGGCCGTTGACGTTCCAGGTGGCGATGCGCAGGGTGGGCGCTGTCATGGGTGTCCCAGACGTTAGGAGCGAGGCCCGCGCAAGATCGCGCCGATGATCCCCGCGTCGAGTGGCGCACCCGCCTCGCCGGTGGGATCTGACTCTTCGGTGATGGGCTGCAGCCCGAGTGTGGTGAGCGCTGCGATCGCAGCTGGTAGCTGCGCGTCGGGGACGCCGAGATGGAGTGAACCATCTGACTCTGGTGCTCCCATTATCCCGTCAACGGCGATACCGGCCGCGGCAAGCGCGGAGGTAACGGCGGCAAGGCTGCCGACCTTCGGGGAGACTGCAACGGTAAACCAGGCGCTCATGCGCCAATCATAGGGGTGGAGCTGCGCCGACGGGTGCGATCCGGGCGCACCCCCAGAGGGGTACGCCCGGAGCCATTTACAGTTCGGCTGGTGCGGCCTGTGCTCCGCTACGGAGTGGGATCTCCTCGATCAGCGCTGCGGCAACCAACGCCACGAGGCTGGCCGCCGCGGAGAGCCAGAAGATTGAGCCGATCGCATCGGCAATGCCCGCCTTAATCGCCGTGAAGAAGGCGTCAAGGTACTGCACAGGGATCAGGCTGATCAGGGCCTGGTCAAACTTCCCACCAACATTGGTCAGCTGCGAAAGATTGCCACCGATGGCAGTGAAGAACGGGGTAAAGGTGCCCGCCGGAGCCGCCTTCGCCAACTCTGCTGGGATGGTGGTCGTAAGCTGCCCTCCGAAGTAGGAGCCAACCAGCGCCAAGCCTACCGACCCGCCGACCTGGCGGAAGAAGGTGAGGTTTGACGTTGCTACGCCGAGGAACTTAAATGGCACGGCGTTCTGCACCACGATCGTGAATACCGACAGGGTTGGCCCAACGCCGAGTCCGGCGAGGAACATCCAGAGGCGCAGAAGCCATGGATCGGTATCCGCCTTGATGTTCGTCAGCAGCACAGATGCTGCGGCAACGAGCACAATGGCTCCAAGGATCAGCGTCTTATACCGTCCACTTCGCGCAACGATTAATCCAGCCGCGACCGAGCTGACGATTACTCCCAACAGGAGTGGCAGCGTGGCGTAGCCCGAATTCGTTGCAGTTTCGCCGAGCACTGTCTGGAAATAGCGCGGCAAGAAGATGATTGAGGCGAAGAATCCGATAGAGGCGAAGAACGAGGCCGCAGCGGCAGCCGCAAATGTGCGGTTTCGGAAGAGCTCGAGCGGAATGATCGGCTCTTCGACCTTTGCCTCAATGAAGAAGAACAGGCCAAGGAGTGCGAGTCCAAGCGAGATCAGACCTGCAACCTCTGGGGTTGCGAAGGCGTTGGTCTGTACGTTAGTTAGGCCAATGAGCACCGGGATTATGCCGGCGGCAAAGACTAGGGCGCCCAAGAAGTCGATCTTCTGGTTCGCGCGACCCTTGATCGTTGGCAGCTCGATTAAAATGATCGCGATGCTGATTAGGCCGATCGGCAGGTTCACGTAGAAGATCAGGTGCCAGCTGAATGTATCGGTGAGCCATCCACCGAGCGCTGGACCAATGAGGCTTGCGATTCCAAAGACTGCGCCGAAGAGCCCCTGGTAGCGACCACGCTCCTTTGCCGAGTAGAGGTCACCAATTGTGGCAAGGGCAATTGGGAAGAGCGCACCGGCGCCGAGTCCCTGGATTCCGCGGAAGATGATCAGCTGCTCAATGTTCTGCGAAAGGCCGGAGAGCGCCGAGCCGACAAGGAAGAGGCTAACTCCAATAAGGAGGAGCGGCTTGCGGCCATACATGTCGGAGAGCTTGCCGTAGATCGGCACCGTGACGGTGCTGGCCAGTAGGTAGATCGTGACGACCCAGGTGTAGAGGTTTGCACCGCTCAAGTCGGTGATGATCCTAGGCAGGGCGGTGCCGACGATCGTCTGGTCGAGCGCACCCAAGAAGAGGGCGAGCATGATTGCGACGACAATCCCTTGCTTGGCGCGCTTGGAAAGATCTGCTCCCGCTGGTGCAGGTGCCGGTTTCGCGGCTGTGCTTATCTTCGCCGCGACAGGGCGACGAGACTTTGCTGTGGCCATTGAGTAACCCTCCATGACGCGCCGTCAGGTTTCCGACGATATTTCGCGTTGCAACTATCCTACCCCGCACCGCATTTACCTGCTGAGCGCTAGGGTTCCCCTATGCAGATTGCCGTGGTCATTGAGGGGCAGATGAACCTGTCGTACGCGCAGCAGCTCGCTGCCGCCCAGCGCGCGGAGGTGGTCGGCATCAGCGGCTTCTTCCGCACCGATCATTACCAGTCATTTCCAGGTTCCGACGACCAGGCAACCACCGACGCCTGGAGCGTGTTGGCGGGGATCGCACGCGAAACGAAATCAATCACCCTCGGCACACTGGTCAGCCCCGTCACCTTCCGGGCGCCGGGCGAGTTCGCCAAGGTGGTCGCCACGGTGCAAGAGATGGCGGGGCGACAAATCCATGCCGGCCTCGGTACCGGCTGGCATGAGTCGGAACACCGCCGCTACGGCTTCCCGTTCCCTGAGATGCCCAGACGTGCGGAGATGCTCGAAGAGCAGCTCGAAATTGTGCGCGGCCTCTGGGCCGGGTCTGACGGTTGGTCGTTCAGCGGCAAACACTACAACGTGAGTGACGCCCTCTTCCGTCCGAAGCCCTCACCAGTGCCATGGATAATCACGGGCGGCGAAGGCTCGCCGCGCGGCATGCGCATTGCCGCGAAGTTCTCCGACGAGTTCAACCTCACCTCGTCTACCCCTGAGACTGCCCGCGAGAAGTTCGCGCAACTTGATGCCACGTGTGTCGCAGCAGGCCGAGCGCCAGAGAGCCTCGCGCGCTCCGCGATGACGGGGGCGATGATCGGCCGAACCGAGCCTGAATATCTCGAGAAGTTGCGCGGCTTCATGTCGCGCATTGGCGCTGCTGGTGATCCCGAGGAGTATCTCGCACCACGTCGTGCGCGATGGCTGGTTGGCACCCCAGATCAGGCGTTGCTGCAGATGCGCGCCTTCCGCGACACGGGTGCGAGCCGGCTCATGGTGCAGCACATGGATCCCACCGAAACGGCCTCACTCGATCTTTTGGCAGAGCTGCACGCGCAGCTCTAGCGCGGGCGCTTAGCGCGCAGCGGGAATTAGCCCCCTGCGGCCGCGCGGCCCAATGCGATAGACCACCCTGCCGCGGAGTGCGCTGAGCGGCTGTGCGCCGTCATGACGAGAGTCGCGTGAGAGCGCTGCATTATCACCTAGGAGCCAGAGACCCGATACGCCCGGGGGCGGGGGTGCGACGCGCTTCACTTCAAAACGACCCACGCGTGCAACGATCACCACGCTGCCGATCGGCGGTGCACCGCGGAGGCCAGGGAGGCCCTTGGGGCCTGCTGGAAGCACAAGGAGCCGGTCCCCCGGACGGAGGGCCGGCTCCATTGAGCATTCAGCAACATCAGCGACCCAGATCCGTCCGGGTCGATCAAGCACAGTGGCGCGTTACGCTTTTGACGCGACGAACGTAGCGGCGAATGCCTCGGTCGCAGCGACAAGCTCTGCCGCTGCAGCCGCATCAACGTTCTGCTTATTCTTGGATGCCAACTTCAGCAGCTTCCAGACCTGATCGTGCAGGTCTGGGAACTTTGCCAAGTGCTCAGGCTTGAAGTAGTCGGACCAGATGACCTGGACCTCGCGCTTCACCTTCTCGGAGTGCTCCTCTTTGATGGTGATGCAGCGCACGAGCTTGTTACGCGTGGCGCTGTCGGTCACCTCGATCTGGCCGATCAGCTCGACCATGCGTGCGACCGTCTTGGCGGCAACCACCGCACTTGACGGGTCGTAGATGCCACACGGCACATCGCAGTGCGCATGGACGGTGACGGGAGTGAACTCGGCGAATAGGTTACGCATGAAACTCTCCTCTCTACTTAACAAATACGGAAACGGCCACGTTGAGTAGCGCCAGCACGCCGATCGCATGATAGGTGCTCGCTGCAATGGATACGTCCTTACGACGTGGCCACGCAAGCAGCAAGATCACCGCCGCTACGGCAATCTTAATGCCGTACTTCGTGTGATTCACTGGATCAGTACCCATCTCGGCGATCCCAATCAGCAGTACGCCAGTCAGGAACTGGAGCAGGGTGCCATGGGTAATGCCCGCCGAAAGGCGCTTCGGTGAGTTTGATAAGCCGGCGAAGTAGCCGCCCACGATTGCGGCCATCCCGAGTAGGTGAATGAAGACGAGGACGAGCTGGGCGGTCTCCATGGATTCCCCTTTCTGCTGAGCGGCCATGGTAGCCGCCCCTCTGTACGGTAGCGGACTGTGCGGCGCGCGACGAGCCTCGGTCGTGGGGGGTGGGAGCGTGTAGGGTTTCACGATATGAGTGAACGAAAGGTCCGGGCGTACAGCTCGTACAGCCGAGACGCCCTGATCCCACCTGCAGCGGGTGAGGGGGTTGCGTGGCTTGGGCGTCAGCCTTGGGCCCATGCGAGTCTTGCCTACCGCGCCCTGCGCCTCACCCTGCGCGTGGTGCTCGGTGCGTTTGGGATGCGCGTTCGAGCCGTGGGGCTAGACCGCCTCGCCACCTCTGGGCCGCGCATCCTCGTTGGCGCCCCGCATCGTCGCTACTACGAAGCGTTCGCGCTAGGCATCGTCGCCCCCGCAGCGCCGCGGATCTGGTGGCTCGGCCTCGGCCCATTCATCGTTGGTCGCGGTCGCGTCCGCTCCGCGCTGCTGCGGCGACTCGGTGGCCTCCTCCCGGTGTGGCGTGGCACGAGTGGTATCGAGACGCACCTGAATGCGGCGACTGCCGTCTTCGCCGCTGGCGCCCACTATGGCGTGATGCCCGAGGGTGGAACCGGCGGGCCGACAGATCGCTTCGCCGAGTTTCGCCCAGGGGCGGCGATTATCGCCATGCGGACCAGGGTGCTGGTCGTGCCTGTGATCTTTCGATTCCACAATCGCAGGTTCGGCCTCCCGAGCGTTGAGGTGATCGCACTCGACGACACCTCGCCATGCACTGATCAACCGGCCCCAGAGGCGGGGAGCCGAGAGGAGTTGACCTTCGCTGCAGCTTGGAGCGAAGCGCTTGCCGACCGTATGGAGAAGATCTGGCGCGACGGGGTAGGATCGCCGTCATGAGCGCTGCCGTTTGCCCCTTTATTGCGACGGGTGCAGACTCCTCCAAGCGATCGTCAGGGCCGAGTGCGGCGCACTCTTGTTTCGCAACGCGCCCCGCAGAGCCGATTAACCTGCAGCGGCAGAGTGAGATCTGCCTCACCCCAACATTTACCGCCTGCCCAATCTTTCTCGCGTGGGCCTCGCGCGAGGCGGCGCAAACGATCGATGCCCCCGCCCCCCAGCCACTCCCGTTCGGTACCCCCGCGGCAAGTGCGCCAGTTGATCTCGCTGCGGCGGCCCTCGGCATCGATGAAGTAAGCGGCGCGTACGACGAACTCCCTGAGGGGAGCATCTGGTCAACGGCGCCGGTCGCTGGTGCGCCAAACTTCGCACTGAGCCCCACCGAAGAGGAGCGCGTCCGGGTCGTTCCGCTGTACAAGCGCCGCTCGATGGATGACGAAGCACCACGTGCCGCACTGCGGCTCCCGAAGATCCTGGGGGGAACACGCGGCGCCGCTGCGCTGCTCATTCTTGCTGCGGCGATCCTCTTCACGCTACCGACGATGCTGAAGGGGGTGAATGGTTTCATCGCCGGTGTCACCGCAACGCCAACGCCGAGCGCCGCACCGTCCAGTAACGTCAGCCCATCGACGACGCCAACACCGACACCAGAGTCGCTGATATATCGTGTGAAATCGGGCGACTCTCTCAGCAAAATCGCGGGGGTCTATCAGATTAGTATTGACGTGATTTTAAGCGCAAATCCGGCGATTGATCGCAAGAAACTCACGATATTTGTGGGGCAAGAGCTGATCATCTCGCAGGTAATTCCCGACGTGGTGTCGTCACCGAGCCCGTAACGGGCGAGGGTATTAGCGGTCGCGCGGCGAGAAGTTGATCGCGGTGATCTTGCCAGCTTCAACCTTGATCGTCGCGTCAATCTTGCTGCTCTTGGATCCGGGTCGAACGACCAAGATGTCGCACTCAACCTGATGGCCAGTATCCTTGACTTCGCCTGGGATCATGCGCAGCCCCTTGTCGGCGCGCAGGAACCAGCCGCCAACGCGTTCGTGTCCCTTCAACAGTTGAACGCTGTCGGCGACGTGCACGCGCATCTCGACGCGTTCGTCCATGAGCTTGAGAGCACCTACGCGGTCATCCGCGTTCAGCAGCTCAAAGAAGGCGTCGGTTGTGTCTTCTGCACCCATGTGCTGATGGTACCCTGCCGACGATGATTGATGCCCTCGACGCCGCCGGCCTCCTCGCCCGCTTCGCGGCGCTGCACCCCGTTGCCGCAACGGGGATGGGGATCCATGACTACGACGGATCGTGGGGTGAGCATGGCCCTGCGGGTCGCGCGGCGCGGCTGGACTGGTGTGACCGCGAAGAGGGGCGTCTGGTTGCCATCCCGGCAGCAAACCTCAGCGCCGACGATCTCTGCGATCGCGACCTGGCCCTTGGCACGATTCGCGCGATCCGGTTCGAGCTACAGGAGGTGCAGCCTGAGGCGTGGGATCCCCTCCATACCGTCTCGGTCATTGGCGGTGGGCTCTTCCCACTGATCGCTCGTGGCTTCGGTACGGCAGAGCGCCGCGCTGAGGATCTTGCGGGTCGACTCACGCAGATACCCGCCCTGCTCGATGCCGCCGTTGCTAACCTCACTGGCCTCCCTGAACTGCGGGTGCCCGCCGACGACGGCGCGCCGCGCCGTGGGGGAGATCTCCCACCTACGGGCACGGTTACGCTCCCAGCGCGGCCAGTCAGTCGCCTCCATACCGAAACGGCGATCGCACAGGCACCGGGCATCGCCGAGCTCGCCGAGCTCGGGGTAACGACCTACGGCGAGGCGCTCCGTGGCCCAGCCGATGCGGCCATCGCGGCCACAAGCCGGTTCATTGAGCGACTGCAGCGCGAGGTCCTCCCGAAGAGCTCTGGCGAGGGGCGTTACGGCGCCGCACTCTACGACCGTGCCTTGCGCCACACCCTCTTCGGATCACACGACCGTGCCGCAATTGCAGCAAAGGGGGAGCAGGAGTTCGCCGCGGTGCGCGCGCGCATGATCTCGATCGCCCAGCGCATTGCATCAGAGTGGCTCGGCGACAGAGCGACCGCAGCACGCAGCGGTGATCGCTCAACCCTCGTCGCGGAGGTGCTCCACGCGATTGGTGGCGATCACTGCGCCCCCGAAGAGATGTTGGATCGATCGCGCGCCGAAACCGCACGCTGTGAGGCATTCATTCAACGCACGGGGCTGGTTGACCTACCGAGAGAGCCGCTCGAGATCATGTGGACGCCGCTCTTCTTGCGCGCCTATGCCGGAGCCTTCCTTGATGCGCCAGGCCCACTCGATCGCGGTGAGAAGAGCTTCTTCTACGTAACGCCAGCCCCCGATGATGCGACGCCCGAACAGGTTGAGTCGAAGATGCGCGAAGACAACAACCGTATGTTGGCGCTACTTGCCATCCATGAAGCGATCCCAGGTCACTACCTACAACTTGCCGCTGCGAATCAGACGCCGCGCCCGCTGCGCGCCGCCTTCGGCTCTGGCGTCTTCGCCGAAGGGTGGGCGGTCTACGTCACGCAGGTGATGATTGATGAGGGGTTCGGTGACGGCGACCTGGCGCTTGAGCTGGTGCACTGGAAGTTCTATCTCCGTTGTATTGCCAATGCGCTCCTTGACGCGGGCATTCATGCCGATGACCGAGATGAGGCGTGGGCGCTCAACTTGATGGTTGACCAGAGCTGGCAAGAGGAGGCGGAGGCGAAGGCGAAGTATCTGCGCGCGCGTCTCACCTCTACGCAGCTCCCAACCTACTTTGTCGGGTCAATGGGGTGCTGGGAGGTTGAGGATCGCGCACGGCGTGCCGCGGGCGGCCCAGTCGCGCATGTTGACGGCGCAGACCTGCCAGGGAGCCGCGTTGAGACGCCAGGCTTCTCGCGGCCGAAGCATTTGCGCGCGGTGCTCTCGCACGGCACGCCACCGATCCAGCTCCTCGAACGACTCCTCGGCCTCGCCGAGTACTAGCGCCCGCCGCGCCCCTGTCGCTCGGCATCGGTCTCGGGGTACGAGACTGGTGCGGAGAGCGCTGCGGTTGCCGCCGCTGAGTAGGCCGTATCGGCTGGGCTCGACGAGCCCTTGACCGTGACCGACTTCGCGCCAACTGGCGGCTGCTCCGTTGCTGGCAGGATCGAGCGGCCGGGAAGCCGATGCTCAAGCTTCACCGTCACGTCGTAGTCCTCGCAGATGTCGAGGAATGGATCTGGATCCATCATGTCGGGCGACTTGACTCCAGCGCCACCCCAGACGCCTTCGGCGATCAGCTCCATTGCCATGATGGGCATCACGCCGGTCTGCCAGGCGACTGGCTGCAGGTTGTAGCGACCCATCGTCTCCGCGGCATCACACACCTGATAGTGGAACGTTTCGCGTGGGCGGCCATCCTTTGTGCCGCTGACCAGCGTTCCAACGATCGCACGACCGATCATGCTCTTACCGAGCGTTGATGGGTCAGGCGAGAGAGCGGCGATCACGTCGCGCGGTGCAACTTGGACGCCCTTCACGTTAATTGGGTTCTTGCCGTCGAGCCCGAGTCGGTGCAGCAGCTGCAGCGTCTCAATGAAGTCGGCGCCGAGCGCGTACTTAAACGTGATCACGTCGGCCTTCATGCTGCGTGGCAGCTGCACGATCTCTTCATGCTCGACGTTCACGCACATCACGGGGCCAACCCCTTCAGGGAAGACGAAGTCCTCTGGCTCGCTGAATGGCTCGCGCACTTCGATCTTGCCGTTACGCCATACGATCGGCGGATTCAGGCACTCCTCAATGACGGTCCAGAGGCTGAAGACCGTCGCAAACGGGTAGCCCTCAATGCGCAGGTCGCCACCGTCGCGCACGTGAACCGCAGAGATGTCGTCGAAGGTCCACTTCTTGGCGTAGGCGGCAAAGATGTTGGAGAGGCCCGGGTCCATCCCCATGCCGATGAGCGCCAACTTGCCGCGGTTCTCCCAGAGCTTCTTGCGCTCCTCCTGATATGCGCCGAGCATCACTCCTGGAACGGTGAATGGGTTCTGCACATCGGGTATCGAGAGGCTTGTCGCCATGTCGATGTAGTGCACGCCAGCCTCAAGGGCGGCGTCGAACACTGCAGGAACGAAGCGGGGGTCAACGGCGTTCAAAACGAGGTCCGCCTTGGAGCTCGCGATGAGCTCCTTCAGCTGCGCCGCGTTCCCCGCATCAACCTGGGCAACCTTGTACCCAGCGCCGACCGCATCGGCGACCGTGCGTGCACGGTCAAGTGAGTAGTCCGCAAGGGTGAGGGTGCCGAGCCACTTCTTTCCCTTGATCAGGTGGGCGATTGCCTCGCCGACGGTGCCCGTACCAACTACCAGAACGTTCATCGTTCAGTGCCTTTCACGCGGGGGCCCAGGAAGCCGGGCTGCACCCACACCAGGGGAGTCCTCAGAGGGCTCAACCCAGTTGCTCATCGCAGCCTACGCCTACCCCCCGGGGGGTCGTCAAACAGCCCGGAGTTCGTGCGGGGAGTGGTCGTATACTGATCTTAGGCGACACATGCCGCCACAGGTGTAGTTGAAGGAGTGTCCAATGGACCCAATCATTCTCATCGTCGTACTTGTGGTCGTCGGCCTGGTGGTCGCCTCCTCCTACAACGGACTCGTCTCTGGTCGCAATCGCGTGAAAGAGGCGCTCGGCCAGATTCAGGTGCAGCTCAAGCGCCGCTACGACCTGATCCCAAATCTTGTTGATGCAGTCAAGGGGCAGATGGGCTTCGAAAAAGGCGTTCTCGAGAGCGTCACGAAGGCACGCGCCGCTGCGGTGAGCGCTGGCGCAAGCGGTGATACCGCTAGACAGGCGAAGGCCGACAACATGTTGACCGGCTCGCTGCGCACCCTCTTCGCCAACGTCGAGGCATACCCAACGCTGAAGTCGAATGAGAATGTGATTCAGTTGCAGGAGCAGCTGACGTCTACAGAGAACCAGATTGGCTTTAGCCGACAGCACTACAACGCCACCGTTCTCTCTTACAACAACGCCATTCAAACCTTCCCTGGGGTGCTCTTTGCGCGCGCGTTCGGCTTTGCCGCCAGCGAGTTCTTCGACGCCCCTGATTCCGAGGAGGCCGTTCCGAAGGTCAACCTCTCCTAGTCGGCAACGGTCGACGCGATGGCAACCTTTTATGACCTTGCGGCGGAGAATCGACGAAAGTCGCTCCTCCTCGTCCTGATCGTAGTGGCGATCCTCGCCGCCTTCGGGGCGAGCGCAGGGATCGCGTTGAGTGGCAGCGTTGACGGTGGCATCCCCTTCGCCCTCGGCGCGTTCGTCCTCGGCTTCTTCCTCACGCTCGGCGCATATTTCAGTGGCGACAAGGCGGTGCTTGCCGCCGCCGGCGCCAAGGAGCTCGACCCTGCGGCCGGTCGAGAGGAACGCGAACTCGACAACATCGTGAACGAGCTCTGTCTCGCGGCGAACATGCCGAAGCCGAAGGTGTACACCATCGAAGACACGGCGCTGAACGCGTTCGCCACGGGGCGCGATCCGGAGCACGCAAGCATCGCCGTGACCGAAGGGCTCATGCGCACGCTTGACCGCGAAGAGATGAGCGGCGTGATCGCCCACGAGCTCTCGCACGTGCGCAACTTTGACATTCGCTACGGGCTGCTCGTGGCCGCCCTGGTCGGATCACTGGCGCTGCTAAGTGACCTCGTAATGCGCTGGGCGTTTTGGGGCGGCGGTCGCCGACGTAGTAACGACCGCGAAGGTGGCAATGCGCTACAAGCGATTTTCATCGTTCTCACCATTGTGCTCGCTATCCTTGCACCGATAGCCGCGCGGCTGGTTCAGCTTGCTGTCTCGCGCCAGCGCGAATATCTGGCCGACGCTTCGGGTGTCGAGCTGACGCGTAACCCGGCTGGGTTAGAGCGCGCGCTCGCCAAGTTAGCTGGCGATAAGGAGGTCCTCGAGGTTGCGACGAAGGCCACGGCGCACCTGTACATCATCAATCCGGTTAAGCACTTTGAAGAGCGGTCAGGCGGCTTCCTCGCGACGCATCCGCCGCTTGTTGACCGCATCAATCGACTTCGTGCCCTGCGCCGAGCGAAACCACTCGAGTCGGTGACCGAGGCCTAGTCGCAAAACTCCGAATCCAAGGCGGTCTGCCCCCTGGGTTACAGGGGCGGATCAGATCACCCCGACCGCAAGGCCAACCTAGAGACCCTGGCGGTCGTCGTAGTCATCCAAGCCGCCTCCTTGCTATTGTGAGCGTCGTGCGGGAGTAGCTCAGTTGGTAGAGCACTTGCCTTCCAAGCAAGATGTCGCGAGTTCGAACCTCGTCTCCCGCTCCAACCCCTTGTTTGTGGTCAGGCGTGCGTGTCGTCGATGATTGCGCGTGAAACCCGCTTTGCCACCGCCAGGATCGTGACCATCGGGTTCACGCCGAGCGCCGTAGGAAAGAGCGAACCGTCGGCCACATAGAGACTCTTGATCAGGCCCCCGTTCGGATCACCTGGGCGAGGCCGCGGGGTGGATCGAACGCGGCCCCACGGATCGCAGACGTGGTCGTTCGAGTCTGATCCCATACGCGCCGTGCCCATCTGGTGCGCAGAGAAGACGGTGCCGCGGTTCGGGGCGAAGTCGAAGCGATGCAGTCGCCGCAGGTAGACCTCCAGCGCCTCGTTCCCTTCGCTGCGGCGCCAGCTCATTGGTGGCGAGCCGGCGGCGATCACCTCGCTGGCACCAGCCGCCTCGGCGATACGCGACATGGAACGGAGTGCATGGCGAAGTCCGCGCTCATCCCGCGGCGTGGTGCAGTAGTTGATTTCGGCAAAGCCGGTACGGCTCGCCGTGACGCTGCCGCCAGCATCATCCTTCACAATGGCCAAGAAGGGGGCGATGTATCGGCTCAACTTCATGAGGCGTTCATGTTCGGCGCGCGAGGTCCACGGAATGCCGAGGGCGAGGAGGCCAGGGTGCCCAGGGGCGCTCTCGATGATGTAGCCGTTTCGCTCTTCATCAGGATCAATGAAGCGTGAGCTCTTCACCGCCTGCATCGTGCCGCTCCACATCTCGACTGGCTCATCGAAGACGCCCGCAACCAGACTGACCGGATGCAGTCGAAGGTTCTTGCCGATGGCGGGATGGGTGAGGCCGCTGCGCTGCAGCAGCACTGGTGTGCGGAGTGCACCACCCGAAACCACCACAGTCTTCGCGATGATCTCAAGGGTGCGAGGTGTGCCAGCGCGCGTGCCGAGCGTCGTAATTGCACCCGTCGCCGTGCCGTTCTCAATGACAAGGCGCTCCGCCTTACAGTCGGGCAAGATGCGCGCACCGTTGGCGGCCGCCTGCGCCAAATGGAGGCGAAGTGATGATTGCTTTGATCCCGTCTTGCAGCCGAATGGGCAGGTTCCGCAGTCGCTGCACTCGGCGCGGTTGACCTGAAGCCGCTCGCTGCTCCAGCCGAGCTTCTCGGCGCCGCGAATGATCGCCGCATCCTTGAGCGGCACATTCTGGGATTCCTTCGCGCCGATCTCCTTCATTACCGCGTCAAGGTCACCTCCGAACTCACCTCCAGCGGCACCGGTGACGCCGTGTTCGCCCTCCCACTCCTCGCGCACCCGCTCGGGAGTAGGGATTGAGGCCATCCAGTTCACCGTGGTGCCGCCACCAACGGTTCCGCCGGCAAGGATCGCGATGTGTGCATCAGCCGTAGCGGTGAAACCAGAGTCGAGATAGAGGCGCTCGTAGGCGTCGCGCTCTTTTGTTGGGAAGGTTGCCTCGGTATATAGGCCGCCCGCCTCAATGATGAGCACCTCATGACCTGCGGCGGAAAGGTCACGCGCAATGCTCCCGCCACCGGCGCCGGAGCCGATCACCAAGACGTCGACGGCGAGGCGCTCCGCAGCGCCTGGGTCAAATGGGGTGATCTGTGTGACGTTGGCGGTTGTGGGATTTGGTGTTGGGTTGTAGCCGAGAGCGCTCAGTCGCGTGCGCACCAGTTCATCGGCCGGCTCATCGGCATCCGAGTAGGCGATGAAGGAGAGGAGTTTACGGAAGACGGCGGCGCCGCTTCGGAGCATTGGGACGGGATGCTGGACCCAGCGGCGCAGAAACTCGTCTCGCCGAGTTGCTTTCAGCGTGCCGAATCGCGCCAGGCGTCCGCCAATCAGTAGGCTGCCAATGCGCGTGTCGAGAAGGTTGAGGACCAGCCGCAGCTGGCCATGGAGGGCCGGGTCGACCACCTTGGCGATTGCCGTCTCGGCGGCCGCCGCGCGAGCAGCACCACCGCCGGCGACGAACCCCTCCGCTAGGGCGGCAAGGGTGCGGCGCTGCGCGTCATTGAACACGCCCACTGCTGGGGCTGGCGCTGGCGTCGGAGCGGCGTTCTTTACAGTAGACATGCCGCATATATTGCATCTTTCTGCGTGCGGCGGGAGACGGAGGCGCGCCGCTGGGGTACGATCGGCACCGTTGGCGCGTGGCCAAGCGGTAAGGCACCTGCCTCTGGAGCAGGGGATCCTAGGTTCGAATCCTAGCGCGCCAGCCAACTCTCCCAGTTCGGGCAGAACCGTTACGATGCCCGCATGAGCAGCACACGCGTCCTCTTCCTCTGCACGCATAACAGCGCACGCTCGCAGATCGCAGAGGCGCTCCTTCGCTCGCGTGGACGCGGCGCCTTCGAGGTTGAGAGTGCCGGCACCGAGGCGACGCTGGTTCGCCCCCATGCCCTTACCGTGCTGAACGAGATCGGTATTGATGCCTCTGCCCAGACCAGCAAGACGCTTCACCAGTTCCTTGACGAGACATTCGACTACGTGATTACCGTCTGTGACGCTGCGAACGACGCCTGCCCCATCTTCCCCAATGGCGGACAGCGCGAGCACTGGTCGCTGCCAGACCCCTCAAAGGTGGGAGGGAGCGAAGAGCGTCAGCTGGAAGCGTATCGCGAAGTGCGCGACGATTTGGAGATCCGCATCATGGAGTTCATCCGCCAGGTTGGGGCGAGCGCAACGAGCTAGCGGCGACCTCGCTGCAGGCGAATCATCTGCGCCTTGGCGATCAAATCGCGCGGGAAGTCGAGCAGGATCGGTTCGTAGCCGAGCGGGATCTCCATGTGGAGCCCAGCCTTTGTGAGCTTTCGCACCAGGCTCAACTTATCCATCTCGTCGGGGGCAACGAAGCTGACCGCCTCACCGAGTGCGCCAGCGCGACCGGTGCGGCCGATTCGATGCACGTAATCCTCGGGGTCGAATGGAAGCTCGTAGTTGATGACCGCAGGGAGTGCCTCAATGTCAAGGCCGCGCGCAGCGACGTCGGTGGCGACCATGACGCGCGCCTCGCCCGCCTTGAACGCGGCAAGGGCGCGGTTGCGCTGCTTTTGATCCTTGTCGCCGTGAATCTCGACTACGGAGTGCCCATCGCGATGCAGGAAGTCGCCGAGGCGGTTGGCTTCAACTTTTCGGTTCACGAAGACGAGCGCCTGCTCCCACGGCTTGGTGCGCAGTAGGTCGCTGAGCAGCTGTCGTCGGCGTCGATCATCGACGGCCATGATCACCTGGCGAACGTTCTCGTTCGTCTGGTTGCGTCGCGCGACTTCGACGGTAATCGGGTCGCGGAGGAAGTCCTGCGCCAGGGCGCGAATCGGTTCAGAGAAGGTTGCCGAGAAGAGGAGGCTTTGGCGCTGCTTTGGGATGAGCGCAAGGATGCGCTTCAGGTCGGGCATGAAGCCCATGTCGAGCATGCGGTCGGCCTCGTCAAGCACCAAGATCGACACCTGCGAGAGGTTGACTGTCTTGGAGTTTGCATGGTCGAGGAGTCGACCCGGGGTAGCGATGAGAATCTCGAGCCCCGCGAGCAGCATCTTCTGCTGAGGCGGCATCGGTACGCCGCCGTAGACCACACCACTTCGCAGTGGCAGGTGTCGACCGTAGGTCGCGGCGCTCTCGGAGATCTGCACCGCAAGCTCCCGTGTCGGCGTGAGGACCAGCGCACGCACTGGATGCCGCGCCGGGCTCGGCGACGACGATGCCAGCGGCTTCAGGAGCTGCAGGATCGGCAGCACGAAGGCCGCAGTCTTCCCTGTGCCAGTCTGAGCAGCGCCGAGAAGGTCGCGCCCTTGCAGCACGTACGGGATCGCTTGCGCCTGGATCGGGGTCGGTTCGGTGTACCCCTCGTCGGCGACGGCTCGTAGGAGTTCGGGAGCAAGTCCTAGTTCAGAAAAATCGGGCATCAGTGAGGCAAGCGTACCCGAGAGCGGCGCGAAGGGTGCGATGATCAGAGAGATGAAAGAGAGGACAACGCTCCTTGGTGGTCTCGCGCCAGCGCAACCCCTCGCCGCCCGGATGCGCCCAGCGACCCTCGATGAGGTGGTTGGTCAGGGTGCGCTGGTCGGGCCAGGCGCACCACTTCGACGACTCTTGGAGCGTGGCGAGGCACCTTCACTCCTACTTTGGGGGCCACCCGGGAGTGGCAAATCGACACTCGCCGCCGTGATCGCCGCATCGCTGAAGGCGGTCCCCACGAGCCTCTCCGCGACGAGCGATGGCGTGGCCGAGGTCCGCAAGGCGGTCGCCGCGGCGATCGAGCGTCGTGAACACGGCGAGCAGACACTCCTCTTCATTGACGAGCTACACCGCTTCTCGCGCACACAGCAGGATGCCCTGCTGCCGCATGTGGAGGCGGGCACGATCATCTTGGTCGGCGCCACAACAGAGCCGCCACCGCGCGCGATCTCGCCGGCGCTCCTCTCACGCATGCGCACCTTCCGCCTGGCTCCGCTCAGCAGCGACGAGCTTGAGACGCTGTTAGACCGGGCGCTCAACGATGCGCGTGGCCTTAACGGCGCGGTACAGGTTGATGCCGATGCGCGCCGCCAGTTGGTCGGCTACGCATCGGGTGATGCGCGTCGACTACTTACGCTGCTCGAGATGGCGGCCCTCATGACGACAGACGGCAAGGAGATCACGCCGCGCGAAGTGCTCCTCGCTGCACAAGACCGGAGCCTGCCGTACGACCAGTCTGGCGTCACCTCAGCGCTGATCAAGAGCATTCGCGGCAACGATCCCGACGCAGCGATCTGGTGGCTCGCGACAGCGCTCGAGGGTGGCGAGGATCCACGCGTCATTGCGCGCCGACTGCTCGTCTCCGCATCGGAGGATGTGGGCAACGCTGATCCCGCAGCGCTCCCGCTTGCCGCGGCTGCAGCACAGGTCGTCGAGCTCGCCGGATCGCCAGAGTGTGATTGGGCACTTGCGCAAGCGGTCACCTATCTCGCCTCCGCGCCGAAGTCGCCACGTGCCGGTGAGGCACTCGCTGCGGCGCGTGAGCAGATCGCCGCCAGCGGCCAACTGCCAGTCCCTGGCCATTTGCGCGCGTCGGCGAAGACGTATCAGTCACCACACGCGGCCGGTGAACCGTTTGACATCGATCAGGAGTATCTGCCGCGCGAGATTGCAACAAAGCGCTTCTATGCGCCGTCTGGGAGTGGTGCAGAGGCAGAGTTGCGCGATCGCATTGCCGCACTGCGCGCCGCGCGCGCCGAGGGGAAGAAGTCTTAGGCGAGTCCGTGCGCGAGCAGGAGCTCGCGGTTCGCCAAGATCTCGCTCGTTGATCCGTCCGCCACGATCACGCCGCGATCCACCACGATGCTGCGCGGGAAGGTGGCTCGCGCCAACTCAAGGTCATGGGTGCTGACGATGAGTGTCTGCGTGAGTGACTGCAACAGCTCAATGAGCTCACGTCGCCCGCGCGGGTCGAGGCCAGCAGAAGGCTCATCAAAGACCAAGATGCTCGGGTTCATTGCGAGTACGGTGGCAAGGGCTACACGCTTGCGCTGACCAATAGAGAGGCGCATCGGCGCACGCTGAGCCAGGTCGAGTGCGCCAACTGCGGCAAGGGCGACCTCTACGCGATCGTGAATTGCGCCCGGGGTCAGGCCCATGTGAGTGGGGCCAAACGCAACGTCGTCCCAGACCGTTGGGCTGAAGAGCTGATCATCGGGGTCTTGAAAGACGAGTCCCACCTCGGCACGCACACGGCCGATCGTCTCGTTCGACACCTGCGCTCCCGCAACATGCACGGTGCCGTGGGTTGGTCGGTGGATGCCGTTGAGGTGCAGCATCAGGGTGCTCTTCCCCGCACCATTCGGCCCTAAGAGCGCAATCTTCTCGCCCCCAGCGATCGCCAGATCGATGCCGCGCAGCGCCTCGGTTCCATCGGGGTAGCGGAAGTGCAGATGAGAGATCGCGATGGTGCCGTCGCCGGTTGGCGCGGGCGCCACATCGTGGGCGTGCTCATGGCCATGGCTGTGCGGCAGCGGTGCCCCTGGATGCGTATGTGGGTGTTCGTGCTGATCCGTCATTCGGTCAGCCTACAGGCGGGGCAGCAGCGCGCCGGCGAGGGTCAGGGAGAGCACAAGGGCGAGCACGCCGATCACCTTAATCGTTAGGCGCGGGTCGGCGACGGGCAGGGTGCCGATAGAGAGCGAGCCAGTCGCACCGCGCGAGGTGGCGGCCTCTTCAATGCGCTGCGCTCGGGAGTAGGCGCGCAAGAAGAGCGAGCCGACCAAGTTCCCTGTCGTTCGCGCACGCCACGAGATGCTGCCGCCGATTCGCTCTCGACCAGTGCCCACCGGGCTCGCGGAGCGCGCGGTGCGCGCGCGGAGCATGCGTCGCGCCTCATCACGAAGGAGCTCGAGGTAGCGAATCGTGAGGCCAGCACTGGTCGCAATCGCGTCAGGAAGCTTCATGCGGCGAAGCGCCGTGACGATGGTCGGGGCATCGGCGTAGGTGATGAGCACGATGGAGGCCTGCACGCTGACCCAAGCCTTTAGCACTGCAGTAAGCGCAATCCGTAGTCCCGCCCCAGAGATGCTGAGTGAGAGCGGGCCGATTGCACCGCTCCACAGGAGTTCATCGGTGCGCAGGAAGATGACCGGTATTGCTGCGAGAACAAATGGGAGCGCAATCCCTCCGCGTCGCGCGAGCCGCAACGGCGAGATACCGACGTAGGCACCCGCAGTGATCACCACAAACCAACTAAACGCGATGGCCACGTAGGCACCCATCGGCAGAAGGGCGATGCTAAGAACGAAGAGGAGTGCAGCGATTACTGCGGCACGCGCATCGCGACCGCCCGGCGTAGTGCGGCTCATCTTTTATCCGATTGCGACGCTGCCAGCCGGCTCAGCCCAAAGAGGAGACCAGCAATGGCGACTGCACCGATGAGTGCTGCGATGATCGTGGACGCCGTGCCGTTGAGTCCAGGGATGGCGTAGCCGGCGAACAGTTTGAACGGTGCACCAGCTTGGAAGTGTGAGAAGCCAAGTGCCTGCGCGACAGAGTTCAGTCCATCAGGATTCGTCGACGCGAAGAGTGTCGCGAGCCCAATAACGACGAAGGTGGCGCCGAAACCCGCAACGGCGCGCCGTAGGATGGAGTGCTGCACGGTAGACCTCTCGCCCAGCAGGTCTGGCGCAGTGGTGGCGATGAAGGTCAGCGCAGCAATGGTGATCAGCGCTTCGCCAACGCCGATCAGCGCATGCACGCTCAGCATCGCGGGGAGTCCCACGGAGACATTCGTCGTGCCCGACAGTCCCAATTCGAGTGTGGTTACGCCAGCTCCGGCCATCACGGAGAGCCAGCCGGCAACGCCAGCGGCGCCAATGCGAGCGCTGCGTCCATTACCAAGTGTGAGCGCGAGAGCTCGGGCAAAAAGGGTGCCCCCCAACGTGCCGATGATCCCCATATTGAAGATGTTGGCGCCGAGAGCGAGCAGGCCACCGTCCTGAAAGAGGAGCGCCTGCACACCGATGACCGTCGTCATCACGATCGTGCTGGCCCACGGTCCAAGCAGATAGCCGGCGAGTACACCGCCGAGGAGATGTCCGCTCGTGCCTGCGGCGACGGGGAAGTTAAACATCTGGGCGGCGAAGATGAACGCGCCGACAAGGCCCATCAGGATCGGTCGGCCGGCCGCACCCGCTGTATCGCGGCTCGCCGCTAATCGACGCAGGGCGATCCCAACGATCACTGCCGTGAGGAGCCAGAGGGCGAGCGCCAACTGCGGCGCCAGGAAACCGTCGGGGAGGTGCATCGTATGAATCACAGTTCGAGTCTATCGCAATACGTTGCAATAAGGATTCCCGTATCCTCCCTGAGATGAAGCCCACGCCCGATCCACAAGGAAGCCTCGCCACCCGCCTTCAGGCGGCGGTGCAGGGGCGCGGCCAACGTTGGACCGAGCAGCGGCAGCTGATCGCCGACGTGCTGGCCGCCTCCGACGGCCACGCGACCGGTGCCGAGCTGGTGGAGCGCGTGCGAACGGCAGATCCCTCGGCGACCCCCTCAACGGTCTATCGCACGCTTGATCTCCTCGAAGAGCTGGGGTTCGCTAGCCACCACCATGGCGCCGACGGCCGCGAGACTTACCACCTCGAGGTAGTAGTTGCGCACGGTCACGTGCACTGCCAGGGGTGCGGTGCCGAGGTGGAGCTTGATGCCGCCGCAGCGAAGCCGATCCTTGCTGCGATCGAGCGGGTCACCGGCTATGCCGCCGACCTCGACCACCTCTCACTCCAAGGGCGCTGCCCCTCCTGCCGAGCCGCCGCCGCGCGGTAGACTCAGCGGGATGGCGCGCCGCATGCGCGCTCCAAAGTAAGGATGGACCCATGGCTGAGAAATTGAAGATCACGTACGCCACCCTGAACGACTCCAATGAGGAGATCCATATTGGGTACGAGGCAGGCCTCGCGCAGGCTCGCGCCATGATGGGCGGCACATACGGCAACTTCATTAACGGCAGCTGGTCCACCGCAGGCGACACCTTCGTCAAGAAGTCGCCAATCGACGGCAGCGTTGTTGGCACCTTCAGTAAGGGCGACCGCAACACCGCCAAGGCGGCCATCGCTGCAGCAAAGGCGGCGTTCCCAGCCTGGTCGAAGCGGCCATGGCAGGAGCGCGTTGCCCTGATTCGCGCGGCGGCTGAGCTGATCAGCGAGCGACAGTTCCTCTACTCCGCACTCCTCTCTATTGAGGTTGGCAAGAACCGTCTCGAGGCACTCGGCGACGTCGAAGAGACCGCCGACTTCTTCCGCATCTACGCCAGTGAGGTTGAGCGCAACAAGGGCTACATCCACACCATGGGGAACCTTGGTGATGCAAAGGTCGAAACGACCACCGTCCTCAAGCCGTACGGCGTCTGGGCGGTGATCAGCCCGTTCAACTTCCCCTTCGCCCTGATGGGCGGTCCAGTTGGTGCGGCACTCGTTGCCGGCAACTCGGTTGTGCTGAAGCCTTCGTCAGAGGCGCCGCTCTCGGCGGTGCTGCTCGCACAAGCGATTAGCGATGCAGGAATTCCTGCCGGTGTTTTCAACATGGTGATGGGGCCAGGCGAAAGTGTTGGCGCAGAACTGCAGGAGAACCACGACGTATCCGGCATCACCTTCACTGGCTCAGCCGAGGTGGGCATGCAGGTCTACCGATCATTCGCCAAGAACTATCCGAAGCCCGTCATTGTTGAGATGGGCGGAAAGAACCCAACGATCATCTCAAGGCACGCGGATCTCGAGAAGGCGGCCGAAGGGGTCCTTCGTTCGGCGTTCGGTCTCGGTGGGCAAAAGTGCTCGGCGAATAGCCGCGTCTACATTGAAGCGTCAGTGCATGACGAATTCGTGAAGCACCTCGTAGAGAAGACGAAGGCGCTGAAGGTCGGCGACCCAACGGTGCGCGGCGTCTTCCTTGGCCCAATCATCAACCAGCGCTCGGTCGACACCTTTATGCGGGCCTGTGACGAGGCGAAGCGTGATGGAACGATCGAGGTCGGCGGCGGCCGCCTGACCGATGGCGATCTCGCCAAGGGCTTCTACGTCGCACCGACCGTGGTGACGGGGCTCCCAGCAACGCACCGCCTCTTTACGGACGAGCTCTTCACGCCGTTCGTTGCGGTGGCGAAGATCGCCTCGTTCGAAGAGGGGATCACCCTCGCCAACGAGAGCGAGTACGCCCTGACCGCCGGTTGCTACACCGAGGACGAGGCCGAGATCAAGACCTTCCTCGACACCATTGATGGTGGCGTGATCTACGTGAACCGCCGTGTCGGCGCCACGACCGGTGCATGGCCGATGGTCCAGCCGTTCGGCGGCTGGAAGAAGTCGGGCACGACAGGGAAGTCGGGTGGCGGCCTCTATTACGTTCCGCAGTACCTGCGTGAGCAGAGCCAGACAATCGTCCGCTAAACGGGGGAAATCCTCGTATACACTCCGCATAGAAAGCATCCATAGGAGGGACACCATGACGATCGCCGAGAAGCCTGCAACCTGGCCAGCCACGCTGCCGCACCTCGTCACCAAGGTGCCCGGCCCAAGGGCTCTCGCCCAGGTAGCCGCCGACCAAGCGGTCGTCTCTGGAAGCCTGCCTCGTGCCTATCCGTTTGCACCAGTCCGCGGTTTCGGGATGGGTGTTGAGGATCAGGACGGGAACGTCTTCCTCGACTTCTGCGCCGGCATCGCCGTGAACTCGACGGGCCACTGTCATCCACGCGTGGTGGACGCGATCGTGCAGCAGGCGCAGCGCCTCTTGCACTACAGCGCCTCTGACTTCTACGAGCAGCGCTACCAGGAGCTCGCCTCGGCGCTCGCCGCATCGGCACCATGGAAGGGGCCATCAAAGGTCCTCCTACAGAACTCAGGAACCGAAGCGGTCGAGGCTTCCATCAAGTTGGCGCGTTACATGAGTGGCCGCCAGTGGATCGTTGGTTTCGTTGGCGGCTTTCACGGACGAACCCTTGGCGCACTGACGCTGACAAATTCCAAGGCGAAGTATCACGCCCACTTTGGCCCACTTGCACCAGGCTTCTTGCACGTGCCATTCGGCAGTGAGGGCCTCGACGAGCTTGAGGAGCGCATCATTGCGCGCACCATCCCTGGCGACGAGATTGCCGCATTCGTGGTTGAGCCGGTTCAAGGTGAGGGTGGTTATATCGTCCCCGACAAGGACTTCTTCCCACGACTGAAGGCGATCGCCGACAAGTACTGCATTGCCATCGTTGTTGACGAGGTGCAATCAGGCATTGGTCGCACTGGCAAGATGTGGGCAATTGAAAACTTCGGCATCGAGCCCGACATCATCGCTGCGGCGAAGGGTCTCGGTTCAGGGATGCCAATCGGCGCCGTTGTTGCCAAAGAGCACTGGATGCGCTGGAAGCCAGGCTCGCACGGTTCAACCTTTGGCGGCAATCCAGTCGCTGCAGCGGCGGCTATCGCCACCCTGGAAGTGATTCGCGATGAGAACCTGATGCAGAACGCGATCGACCGCGGCGCACAAGCGCTCAAGGGGCTGCGCGCCGGCCTTGCCGGAAATAAGCACGTCACCGACATTCGTGGCATCGGCCTGATGATCGGCGTCGACTTCACCGATGCCGATATCGCTGGCGAGGTTGAGGTTGAGGCGTTTGAGCGCGGCCTTCTCGTGCTGACCTGTGGCGACCGCGGCGTGCGCATGAGCCCTCCACTCGTTGTGAACGAAGCTGAAATAGATACGGCCGTTCGCATCTTCTCTGAAGCCGCAGCCGCAGTCGCCGCACGGCATTGAGCGAGCGCCCATGCGCGGGCACCAGCCGCCAGGCGCAGGGGTAAGCAGGTGAGCACCTCGAAACTCGTCGATATGCGCACAGCAATCGCCGCGCATGTGCACGACGGCGATACGGTGGCAATCGAAGGATTCACCCACTGCATCTCGTTTGCAGCGGGGCACGAGATCATTCGACAGAGGCGACGCAACCTGACGCTGGCGCGCATGACGCCCGATCTCGTGTACGACCAGATGGTCGCTGCAGGCTGCGCCAAGAAGTTGATCTTCAGCTGGCTGGGCAATCCTGGCGTCGGTTCGCTGCATGCGATTCGTCGACGCACGGAGCCAGCCGCGCTCGCCCCCGGCGAATCACTCCTTGAGATCGAGGAGTACAGCCATCACGGCATGGTCGGTCGCTATGTGGCGGGCGCGCACCGCCTCCCGTTCTACCCGCTGCGCAGCTACTCCGAGAGCGACCTGCCGAGGGTGAATCCGCTGATTCGCACCGTACAGAGCCCGTTTGGTGGTGAAGAGGTCTACGCCGTGCCGCCGCTCAACCCCGACGTGACGATCATCCATGCCCAGCGCGCCGACGCTGAGGGGAACGTACAGATGTGGGGCCTACTCGGCTGCCAGAAGGAGGCGGCATTCGCTGCGAAGCGCGTGATCGCCGTTGTTGAAGAGATCGTGCCAACCAGTGTGATCCGCGCCGATCCGAATCGCACCATTGCTCCTGGGCTGATCGTGAGCGCCGTAGTGTGCGAACCGTTCGGTGCGCACCCGTCGTACGTGCAAGGTTCGTACGATCGCGACAATGCCTTCTATCGCGAATGGGACACAATCAGCCGCGATGCCGCCGCCACCGAGGCGTGGCTGCAGGAGTGGGTCTACGGCGTAAAGGATCGCGCCGCCTACGTGGCGAAGTTCGGTGGCGACTACTTCAAGGGGCTCACCCCAACGAGTGCCCCATCTGGTTCGGTTGACTACGGAGACTACCGATGAGCGCGCAGCGTCCGGCGAGCAAGAGCGAGTTGATGGTCGTCGCCTCTGCGCACGCCCTGACCGGAAAGCGCGTCTGCTTCGTGGGGGTGGGCCTCCCGAACATCGCCGTGAACCTCGCCAAGCGCACCGTCGCACCAGAGATGGAGCTGGTCTACGAGGCGGGCGTCTTCGGCGCAAATCCCGCACGACTTCCACTCTCGATTGGTGACCCAACGATCGTGACCGGCTCCACCGCCACCGTCTCCATGCACGACCTCTTCGGCCTCTACCTGCAGGGGGGTCGCATCGATGTGGGCTTCCTCGGCGGCGCGCAGATCGATCGATTCGGCAACTTGAACACGACGGTGATCGGCGACTACGCGGCACCGAAGACGCGCCTCCCTGGGTCGGGTGGCGCATGCGAGATCGCGATCAACGCCAAAGAGATTCTGGTGATCATGCGCCAGAGCACGCGCAGCTTTGTGAAGGAGCTCGACTTCCGCACCTCGCCTGGCAATCTTGGCGGCGCCGTCGCGGCGGCGAAGACGCGCGCGGCGCAGGGCTGGGGCGGCAGTGGACCATCGGGCGTTATCACCGATCTCGGCGTTTATGGATTCGACGACGACGGTGAGATGGCGCTGCGCAGCCTGCATCCGGGCGCAACCCTTGATGAGGTGCGTGCATCGATCGGTTGGGAGATCCGCATCCCGCAGAGCTTCCCCGCCACGCCGACGCCGACCGACGAGGAGCTGCGCCTGATCCGCGAAGAGCTCGACCCGACCGGGGCATACGTCTCGTGAGTAGCGGCAAGATCTTCAGCCGCGGCGGTCCCGCGCTCCCCATCGCCGCCTCTGGTGATGGTGCCTACATCTCCGACACGTCGGGGCGTCGCTACCTCGATGCCGCAGGCGGCGCCATTGTGGTGGGGATCGGCCACGGCCGACGCGCCGTTGCCGACGCCGCAGCGGCAGAGATGGCAAAGATCGCCTACGCCCACGGGAGCGCCTTCACCGCCGAGGCGCTCGACGCCTGGGCGAGTGAGATTTGTCCACTTCTACCAATGAAAGACCCGTCGCTCTATCCGGTCTCTGGCGGTTCGGAGGCTGCGGAGACGGCGCTCAAGATGGTGCGCGCCTACTGGCTGGCGCAGGGTGAACCCAATCGCACCGTGGTGGTGAGCCGCTGGGGGAGTTATCACGGCAACACCCTTGGTGCCCTCGACCTCTCCGGCCGCACTGGTTTGCGCCGACCGTATGAGCCTTGGCTCGGGCGCTTTGAGCATGTCTCGGCCCCGTATTCGTATCGTGCTGGTCTCGACGGCGCCAACGCGATTGCCAGCGGCGCCGAGGCGGTCGCCGAACTTGACGCGCTGCTAAGCCGCGTTGGCCCAGGACGCATCGCCGCCTTCGTTGCCGAGCCGATCGTTGGCGCAACGCTCGCCGCCGCCGTCCCACCCGACGACTACTGGCCAGCGGTCAGCGCCTGGTGCGCGCGCAACAAGGTGCTGCTCATTGCCGATGAGGTGATGACTGGATTCGGCAGAACTGGAACCTGGTTCGGCGTGAATCACTGGGACCTGCAGCCGGACCTGCTGCTCGCCGCAAAGGGAGTCACGAGTGGCTATTGGCCGTTCGGCTTTGTTGCAGCAGCCGGACACGTAGCTGAGCCGATCTTGGCGAGCGGCTTCGTCCACGGCTTCACGTATAGCCACTCGATTCCTGGAGCCGCCGTCGCGCGCTCCGTGCTGAAGATTCTGCGCGACGAGAACCTGATCGAGGCCTCGGCGACCCGAGGCGCCAAGCTACGCGCGGCACTCGAAGCAGAGCTCGTTGATGATCCGTGGGTCGGCGAGATTCGCGGGCGTGGACTTCTGCTCGGGATTGAACTGGTTGCCGACCGCGCTAATAAGGCGCCGCACGCGCGTGCCAAGCGCGTCACCGAGCGCGTGATCGCGCACGCCAAGAACGCTGCCGATGTCGGCCTGCTGCTCTATAGCGCCACAGGCCAGGCCAACGGCGTCGACGGCGACCAAATTGTGATCGGTCCACCGTTCGTCATTGGCGACGATGAGATTGCGCGCATCGCGCGCGGGACCGCCGCAGCGATCCGCGCGGCGCGCGACGAGGCTTAGGCGTTAATCGAGAGGGTGATCTCGACGTTCCCTGCCAGCGCTGCTGAAATCGGGCAGCCGCCCTTCGCCCCTTCAGCAAGCTCTGCAAACTTCGCAGCATCAAGGCCCGGAACATCACCCTTCAAGGCGAGTGCAGACTTCGTCACGCGCCAACCCGCCTCGACCTTCTCGAAGGTTACTGTCGCTGAAACGTCGAGCTGCATTGCTGGAGTTTCGTTGCGCGCGAGGCCGCCAGAGAGCGCCATCGCGAAGCAAGATGCGTGAGCTGCGGCGAGCAACTCTTCTGGGGAGGTTGATCCGTCATGTGCCTCTGATCGTCGCGGCCAACTCACGGGCAGCGTGCCGATTGCACCGCTCTCAAACGAGGTGATGGCCCCAGAGCCCTCGAGGAGTGAGCCGTTCCATGTGGCGGTCGCCGTTCGCGTGGTCATGATTAACCCCCCTTAATAGGTTTTTAGCCCCGCAGCATCATCGGCGGGATTCCGCGATACTACGCCTGTTGGCAGTTGTTGCCCACTTCAATCGGCGAAATAGAGGGGGACTCCATGTTTTTCCTTACGAAGCTCGCGGTCGCTCGACGCAGCGTGACCATTCTCATCGCACTCGCAGTCTTCGGCGGGGGCGTAGCGAGCTGGGGGAGCCTCAAGCAGGAGCTGCTTCCAAACATTGACTTCCCAATCATCACCGTGATCGCACCATACCCAGGCGCAGGCACCGCCGACGTCGCCGAGCAGGTGGCGGCGCCAATTGAGGCCGCTGTCGCCTCAGTTGCGGGTATCGAGTCTCTCCGATCTGTTTCAACGACCGGGCTCGGCTTCGTTTCGGCCCAGTTCGCCTACGGGAGCGACGTAAAAGAGATCGTGCGCCAGATTCAGGCTGCGATCGATAGTTCGCGCCTGCCCTCGGGAGTCACCCCAATCGTTCGCAATTTCAACATCAACTCGGCTGCCGTCGTCATCGCCACCCTCACCCCAAAGGGCGATACGACCCTGATGGGGCTGGCAACGCTTGCGCAGAGCGAGCTAATGCCGAGCCTCCGCGGCATCACCGGAATCTCCGCGGCAGATCTCTCGGGTGGCAGTGAGACCCAGGCCTACATTCAACTTGACGCCGCAAAGCTCGCCGCTACGGGCGTCAGCATGTCGCAGGTCCAAGGCCTGATTCAGGCGAACAACTTGACCTATCCGGGTGGTCAACTCCCAACGGGCAGCACCCTCGTGCCCGTGTCGGCCACTGGGCGCTTCACCTCGGTTGCCGACCTTGAGAACCTCATCGTTGGGGGCGGGGTCACGCCAGCGGGCCAGCCATACGCCGTATTCCTGAAAAATGTTGCGACTGTATCACTCGCCGAGGTGCACACCACGGGCTGGTCCGAGACGAACGGTACCCCTGGCCTGACCATCAGCGTGAGCAAGTCGGCTGATGCCAATACGGTCACCACCGCCCAGGAATCGATTGCCGCCATTGAGAAGTTTGCCGAGGCGCACTCGGCCCAGATGAAGCAGTCGGTCGTCACCAACGCATCAATCTTTATCCTTGATTCCATTGACTCGCTCTTGCGGGAGGGTGGCCTTGGTGCCGCCTTCGCCGTTATCGTCATCTTCGTCTTCCTGCTGAACCTGCGATCGACCATCGTTGCCGCGGTGAGCATTCCGCTGAGCGTCTTGGCGGCGATCATCCTCATGTCAACGACTGGCATCACGATCAACATCATGACCCTCGGTGGTCTCGCCGTTGCGGTCGGCCGCGTCGTCGACGACTCCATCGTGGTCCTGGAGAACATCTACCGACATCGCAGCCAAGGGGAGCCGATCGGCGAAGCGGTGCTCAACGGCACGCGTGAGGTTGCCTCGGCGATCACCAGCTCGACCATCACGACGATCGCGGTCTTCCTGCCGCTCGGGGTCGTGGGCGGCCTGATCAGCCAGTTCTTCCTCCCATTCGCACTCACCGTCACCTATGCCCTACTCGCGTCGCTGGTCGTTGCGTTAACAGTGATCCCAGTGCTTGCCTACTTCTTGGTGAAGGTTAAGGGCTCCAAGGCAACGATTCCGTACGCGGTCGACACTGACCGTGAAGAGGTCTCAATCTGGGGTCGTATTTATCTACCAATCCTCGGCCTTGCCCTGCGCCGCCGCGCCACGAAGCTCATGACCCTACTGATCGCGTTCAGCCTCTTCCTAGGGGCCACATCGCTCGTGAGTGCGATCCCAACGCAGTTCCTGAACAGTGGTAGCGACAAGGTGTTGACCATCACGGTGAACCCACCAATCGGCACCTCAACTGACCGCGTGCTCACACGGAGCCGCGCAGCGTACGAGATTCTTGCCAAGGACCTATCTGTTGAGTTGGTAACGACCTCAATCCCAAGCGCAGACGCAACTGGCACACAGACGCTCGTCGCTGCCACGACGGGGCGAGCACCAAATGCTGCACGAATGACGGTGCGGCTCACCGCCGATTCGAGCCTTGCAGAGGCGAAGACCCGCTTCGCGAATGAGCTCGCCGCTGTTGGCACCCAGGGCTGGACCGTTACGGTGGAAGAGGTCGGATTTGCCGCCGGCTCCAACGCCATATCAGTGATCGTCACCGGTGATCGTGCCACTGAAGTTGAGGCCGCATCAGACCTCCTCGTCACAACGCTCGCCGCAAATGGCGATCTCGCAAATGTGAAGAGTGACCTGGTAAAGGCTGGCCGCCAGATTGAGATCACCGTCAACCCATCAGCGGCCGCGATGGCCGGCCTCTCAGCGGCGCAGGTTGCTGGTGAGGTACGAAATCTCCTGGTTGGATCGCAGCTCGGGCAGATCAGCATTGATGGCTCAAAGGTGAACCTCTCCATCAAGATCGACAGCGGCTCCGTCAACGACATCACCCAACTTGGTGCCTACCTGGTGGGTGTTACGAAGAAGGTGCCGCTCAGCAGCATCGCAACAATCGAAGAGCTCTCCGTACCGTCGAGCATTACGCGTATCGACCAGGCGCTCGCCGCAAACGTGACTGGTGAGATTGCTGTTGCCGACACGGGCGCCGTGAACACCGCCGTGAAGACAGCGGTTACCGATCTGCAGGACACAGGGAAGTTGAGCAAGGTCAGCGTGCGTCTCGCGGGCGTGACAGAGCAGCAGAACGCTTCGTTCAGCGGCCTCTTCACCGCGATGGCCGTTGCCATCCTGCTCGTCTACCTGACCATGGTGTTGGTCTTCAACTCGCTTGTTGATCCGCTCGTGATCATGTTCAGCCTGCCACTCGCCGTGATTGGTGCCTTCCCGGCACTCCTGATCACGAATCGCCCGATCGGCATCTCTGCGCTCATCGGCTTCCTGATGCTCATCGGCATCGTGGTCACGAATGCCATCGTGCTGCTCGACCGCGTCGAGCAGCTACGCCACGAGGGGGTCCCTACGAGGGATGCCCTTCTGCGCGCGGGCGCAACACGCGTGCGCCCGATCCTGATGACGGCGGTCGCCACGATCTTGGCGCTCCTGCCGCTCGCAGCAGGGCCGAGCGAAGGGTCGATCATCGCCGCCGAGCTCGGCACGGTGGTGATTGGCGGACTCCTCTCATCGACGCTGCTCACCCTGCTCGTAGTGCCAGTGGTGTACAGCCTCATTGACGGGCTCAAGGAGAGCCTCTCGCGCGGTAAGCGGGCGAAGGCCGCGTAATCGGGGTGCCAAGCCAATCCTGATAGGATTACTAAGGATTACCCCGTAGGGTCGAGCAGGGAAAAGGAGGCTCCATGACGATCGCCAAGGAGACGGTTCGCGATGAACGGGAGCAGTACGCCTTTCACGACGACATCACCTACCTGCGCGAGACGAAGGCCGGCCTAACCGAGGCCACGGTTCGGGAGATCTCCGAGACGAAAGACGAGCCAGCCTGGATGCTGGAGTACCGCCTCCGCGCCTACAAGCACTTTGAAGCCCGTGCGATGCCGATGTGGGGTGGCGACCTCACGAAGCTCGACTTCTCGAAGATCGTCTACTACCGCAAGCCATCCGAGCGCGAAGAGAAGTCGTGGGACGACGTTCCTGACCAGATCAAGAAGACCTTCGAGCGACTCGGCATCCCTGAAGCGGAGCGCAAGTTCCTCTCGGGCGTTGGCGCGCAGTACGACTCCGAAGTGGTCTACCACTCCGTTCGAGAAGACTTGCAGAAGCTCGGCGTCGTCTTCATGGGTACCGACCAGGGGATGAAGGAGTACCCAGAGATCTTCAAGAAGTACTTTGGCACCGTTATTCCAGCAGAAGACAACAAGTTTGCCGCCCTCAATTCGGCCGTCTGGTCGGGTGGCTCGTTCGTCTATGTGCCAAAGGGCGTCGAGGTACCGCTCCCACTGCAGGCCTACTTCCGCATCAACGGACAGAACACCGGACAGTTCGAGCGCACCCTGATCGTTGTCGACGAAGGCGCGAGCCTTCACTATATCGAGGGCTGCACCGCGCCAAACTGGGCAACCGACTCGCTGCACGTCGCCGTTGTCGAGGTGATTGCACTGCCCGGCGCAAAGGTCCGCTACACGACCATTCAGAACTGGTCGAACGATGTCTACAACCTGGTGACGAAGCGGGCGCACGCGCACGCTGGTGCCACCGTTGAGTGGATCGATGCCAACACGGGCGCACAGCTCACCATGAAGTACCCAGGCATCTACCTGCTTGGCGAGAAGGCGCACGCCGAAATCGTCTCTGTCGCTGTCGCCTCAAAGGGTCAGCGTCAAGACACCGGCGCGAAGGCGATTCACCTTGCGCCGAACACCACCAGCCGCATTGTGGGCAAGTCGGTCTGCAAGGACGGCGGCGTGGCAACGTACCGCGGTACCGTTCGCGTGGCGCCTGGCGCAACTGGAGTGACCACCAGCGTGCGCTGCGATGCGCTGATCCTCGATGAGGGGAGCCGCTCCGAGACCTATCCATACATCGATATCCAAGAAGACGACACCTCGATGAGCCACGAGGCGACGGTCGGGCGTGTTTCCGATGATCAGATCTTCTATCTGATGAGCCGAGGGATGACGGAGAACGAGGCAACGAATCTGATCGTGCAGGGCTTTCTTGAAGTCTTCACCAAGGAATTGCCGATGGAGTACGCCCTTGAGTTCAATCGCCTGATTCGACTCGAGATGGAGGGGGCCCTCGGGTGACCCGTCGCGCTCTCGCTGATCTCCCACTCGAGTGGGCAACCACTGACATGATCACCACGCTAAGCCCAGGAGGCGCTGGCTTAGCTGAGCGCGCGGCGGCACTCGCCGCGTTCCACGCCCTGCCAACGGAGTCAAACCTGCTCTTCACCGGATACGTTGACTTGCGAGCGGCAGAGGTGGAGCGCGCCGCGCCCGCCGTCCTACCGCAGGAGATCCGAGAACTTCCCGCCGCTGCGCTGCCAGTGGGCGCCGCTGCAGTCATTGAAATCTCAAGCGCAGGTGTTGCCGCCTACCTCGGTGCGGAGGCAACCGCCGCTGGTCTGAGCGCCACGCCGCTCAGTCCATACACGCCGATGGGTGGCGCCAGCGAGGACCGCACCGCCGCGCTCGTCGCCGCACTCTGGAACACCGGCGTCTCGATCATGCTCAACGCTGGTCGCCTGAGCGCACCGATCGTGATTCGCGTCGTCGCCCCAGAGTCTGGCTCCTCACTTCTTGCCCGCATCGCCGTGCAGCTTGGCGATGGCGCACAGGCCTCGATCGTCGAAGAGATCAGCGGCAGCGCCGCCGTGCCCGGCGTCGCAACCTCACTCTTGGCGATCAGTAGCGAGATCACGCTCGGCGCCCGCTCATCATTGGCGCTCTCATCCATTCAAGACCTTCCTGAAGACCGCGCCTATGTGACGGTCCGTCGCCATACCTTTGGCGAGAAGGCGCAGTTGCAGCTCACCGTGGCGCAGGTTGGCGCACGGCTGGTGCGCGGGCGCATCGATCACCTCCTATCGGGCGATGGATCTGGCGTTCGCCAGGTTGAGGTGGTTTTTGGCGCAGGTGATCAGATTCACGACCTCACCACCTACAGCTTGCACTCCGGCCAGAAGACGGTTGGCGACCTTTTGGCGAAGGGTGTGTTTGCTGGAAACGCGCGCGGCTACATCAAGGGGGTCACGACGATACCGCGCAGCGGGCGTGGCACGAACTCCTACCTCGGTGAGTTCGGCATGCTCCTCTCGAAGACAGCGCGCAGCGTTGCGATCCCATCGCTCTGGATCGACCAGCCCGACTGTGAGCGCGCGGCGCACGGGAGCTCCGTTGGACCAATCGATCCCGCCCAGATCTTCTACCTCCGCTCGCGCGGGCTGACCGATGCCGAAGCGCGCCGCACCATCGTGATGGGATTCCTCGAGCCCGTTGTCGCTGCACTCCCACTCGATGCCGACGCTGAGCGCCTGCGCGAGGTGCTTGCTGCGAAGCTCGATGCTGCGTTGGCGAAGCAGCCTGCGGCGCTCGCCTCCTAACCGGCGCAGATGCCAGCAGAGCGCCTCTTCCCCGCAGTCGAACTTCCTGACGGCACGATGCGCCTTGCGTGGCCAGGTGGCGCGGCGATCTTGGTGGTGAATCGTGGCGGCAAGCTGTTAGCGGTCGACGGCGTTTGCACCCACGAGTATTGCGAGCTGGATCGCGGCTTCCTCTCGCCAACCACCGTTGACCGGCCCACGGTGACCTGCCCCCTGCACCTCTCGCGATTTGACCTTGAGAGTGGGAAGCCGCTCGATCCACCGGCTGAGATTCCGCTCGGGGTTCACGTGGTGAGCGTCGACGATCAGGGGTGGGTGGTGCTTCAGACCTAGCCCTGCGCAGCGCGCTACGATGGGGGCGACGCGCACCAAATGCGCAAGAGGGGAGCCCCAATGCAAGAGATCAAGGATCGCGCCGCAAGCATCGCTGGCCTGGCCTTAGAGCGCGACGCAATCTTCTTGTACGACGCCCTCGCCAAGATCGAGAAGGATCCTGCGCGGCGCAGCGCCTTTGAACGCATCGCCACCAGCGAGCGCCGTCACGCCGCTATCTGGGAGGCGAAGCTCCTCAGCCTCGGCGAGCAGGTGCCTGCCAGCAAGCGCCCAAGTTGGCGCGTGCGCCAAATCACTCTCCTTGCTCGCCTCTTCGGCACACGTGCTGTGAGTGAAATGGTCAAGGCGCTCGAAGGGTACGAAGAGGAGATTTACAGCACTCATAGCGACGTGGCAGAGGTCACTGATATTGCCGCCGATGAGGTGAAGCACGCCGACATCTGGCGCGAACTTGATGCTGGAAAGAGCGAGGGTGCCTATCGAACTGCGCTCGCTGAGATGAAGGCCCGCGAGCCGTGGCACCGAGCTGGCAACAGCGGCACGCTGCGAGCAACCATCTTCGGCGTCTCCGATGGCCTTGTCTCTAACGCCGCCTTGGTGATGGGCATCGCGGGGGCGACCACGGCTAGCAGCCAGGGTGGCTTCGTGGTGCTTGCTGGTGTCGCAGGCCTCCTTGCCGGTGCATTCAGCATGGGGGCAGGTGAGTACGTATCGATGCGCAGCCAGACTGAGCTCCTTGAACGCCAGATTGAACTGGAGCGCGCAGAGCTTGAGGCGATGCCCGAAGAGGAGGAGGCTGAGATCGCAGCGATCTATAAGGCACGCGGCTTCTCCGATGACGAAGCAAAATTGATTGCCAAGCGCCTGATGGTTGATCCGAAGATTGCACTTGAGACGCTTGTGCGCGAAGAGCTCGGCCTAGACCCAGAGGAGCTTGGATCACCTTGGGGTGCATCCATCGGGTCGTTTTTCGCCTTTGCGATCGGCGCATTCGTGCCGCTCTTGCCGTTCATCCTACTAAACGGTTCCACCGCACTCTTGATCAGCATCGCCTTGACGGCGGCCTCGCTCTTCAGTGTCGGTGCCGCAGTGAGCCTGTTGACTGGCAAGTCAGCGATTTATACTGGACTACGTCAGCTCGCCATCGGTGCCGCAGCGGCAGCAATTACCTACGCTGTTGGATCGCTGATCGGAGTCAACGTCTAGATGTTGCCGCTGCCGCCAGACTCCATCCTGGTGGCGATCGGCCCACTTGTCATTCGCTGGTACGGCTTGCTGTATGCCGTGGGCCTGCTGGTTGCCTATCGCTTTATGGTGCGCGAGGCGCGTCGTCGCTCGTTAAACGAGAAGCTCATCCTCGACGGCCTCATCATCATCTCGATTGCGGCACTTGCAGGAGGCCGCCTCTATCACGTGATTGATGCGTGGGACCGCCTCTATGCGTCGAATCCCTTTGCCGCGATCATCCCGCCGTATGAGGGGCTCGGCGCTCCAGGCGGACTCATCACGGGAGCAATCGCCCTCGTGGTGATCTTGCGCCGCTGGCGCCAAGAGCCGTGGGGCTGGGTTGACGTTGCTGGCCCGGCGATCCTGGTGATGCAGGCTATTGCGCGCTGGGGGAACTGGTTCAACCAGGAGCTCTACGGCGCACCAACTGATCTTCCTTGGGGACTCGCGATTGACTGCGCCCATCGAGCGATCAGCGTCTCCTGCGCAACGATCGGCGACGCGGCAACGTTCCATCCGCTCTTCCTTTACGAGTCGCTATCGGGGCTTGTGGGCGCACTGATTCTCCCCGCGCTCGGGCAGCGGCTCAAGGGGCACCTGCTCCCTGGCATGATCGGCCTCGGCGCCGTCGCCTGGTACAGCGTGACCCGCCTCGCCCTTGAGGGGCTTCGACTGGAGAACTGGAAGGTGGGTGGCATTGCGACCGCCTACTTCGTGATGGGGGCGGTCTTACTGGCCACCCTGATGGTCGCCTTCGTGCGCCTGCGAACCGCTACCCCCGCTAAGAAGCGGCGCCAGCGGTAGGATCAGCGTGCTCGGCGACACCGTCGGTAGAGGAGGGCTCATGGCAAGGATTCAGCGTCGCAAGGTCACCGTTATTGGCGCAGGGAACGTTGGCGCCACAACTGCACAGCGCATCGCTGAATCCGGGCTCGCCGATGTCGTCCTAATTGACATCGTTGAGGGGCTTCCGCAGGGGAAGGGGCTCGACCTTGCCGAGGCGGCTCCGATCGTGGGTCACGACGCCCACATCTTCGGCACCAACAACTACGACGACACGGCGAACTCCGATGTGATCGTGGTCACCAGCGGCATCGCCCGTAAGCCAGGGATGAGCCGCGACGATCTGCTGAACACCAACGCTGGCATTGTGCGCAGCGTTGTAACCGAGTCAACGAAGCGTTCTCCTGACGCCATCTTGGTTGTCGTCACCAATCCGCTCGATGCGATGTGCCATGTGGCAATGAGGGCCTCGGGCTTTCCGAAGCACCGGGTGATCGGCATGGCCGGCACCCTCGACTCCGCGCGCTATCGCACCTTCATCGCGCAGGAGGCTGGTGTGAGCGTTGAGGATGTGCGGGCGTTCGTGCTCGGCGGCCACGGTGACACGATGGTTCCACTGCCGCGCTACTCATCGATCGGCGGCATTCCGCTTCCAGAGTTCCTCGCCGCGGATCGCATTGAGGCGATCGTCAAGCGCACCCGCAGCGGTGGCGCGGAGATCGTTGAGCTTCTAAAGACCGGCTCGGCTTACTACGCGCCAGCGGCCGCCACGTTTGAAGTGGTGGAGAGCATCCTGCTCGATCGCCATCGGTTGATTCCATGTGCCGCGCTCATGGAGGGCGAATACGGCGTGAATGGACTCTACGTTGGGGTCCCTGTGGTGATTGGCGGGAACGGCATCGAGAGGATCATTGAGATCACGCTCACGGCTGATGAGTCGGCCGCCTTCCAGCGCTCCGCAGATGCGGTGAAAGAGCTCGTCGATCTGCTCTAGCGCCGACGGCGCTCTCGATTAGAACCAGCGAGCGGTAATCACCTTCTTCGTGGTGTAGAACTCCACCCCATCGCGACCGGTCGCGTGCAGGTCGCCGAAGAAGCTCTTACGGCGGCCGCTGAACGGGAAGAAGGCCATTGGGGCGGCAACACCCACATTCACGCCGAGCATCCCCGAGGTTGCCTTGCGCTTGAACTCGCGCGCCGCAGAGCCGGAGGCGGTGTAGATGCTCGCGGCATTGCCGTACTCGTTCGTCTCGGCCATCAGGCGGAGCGCCTCATCAAGGCCCTTGGCGTAGAGCACGGAGAGGACCGGCCCGAAAAGCTCCTCGCGTGCGAGTGGCGACGTTGGTGCGATCTCAAGCAGCGTTGGGCCAACGAAGTAGCCCTGTGCAGGGCCGGTGCCGCGTCCGTCACGCAGCATCTTGGCACCAGCGGCGACCCCTTCGTCGACCAGTCGATGAATGCGCTCGCGCGCCTCGCCGCGAATCACGGGGCCGAGCGAGATACCAGCATCAAGGCCGAATCCCATCTTGATCGTGTCGGCGTGTTCAAGGAGTCGCGGCAGCATACGTTCGCGCGCCTCACCAACAAGGGTGAGCACTGAGCCTGCGAGGCAGCGCTGCCCCGCATTGCCGAAGGCAGACTCCGCGATGTTCGGCACGCTCTGGTCGAGCACCGCGTCGGGCATGGCGATGATGTGGTTCTTGGCGCCACCGAGCGCCTGCACGCGCTTGCCACTCTTCGCTGCCGTCTCATAGACGATGCGCGCCACGCGCTCAGAGCCAACAAAGCTGATCGCGTCGACGCCTGGGCTCGTGATGAGGCCGGTGACCGTCTCGACGGCGCCGTGCACGAGTCCCACCACGCCCGCCGGAATGCCGGCCTCTTCGCAGATCTCGATGATGCGCTGCGCCGAGATTGGGGTGCGCTCGGATGGCTTCAAGATGAAGGAGTTACCGCAGGCGATCGCGAGTGGCAGCATCCACATGGGAACCATGAAGGGGAAGTTGAACGGGGTGATGCCGGCGACGACACCAACAGGGAAGCGCACCATCTCGGAGTCGATGCCGCGCGAGACCTGGTCGAGGCTCTGGCCCATAAGGAGCGTTGGAGCGCCACAGGCAAAGTCAACGACCTCAATGCCGCGGCGCACCTCGCCGGTGGCATCGCTCAGCACCTTCCCGTTCTCGGTCGTGACGAGCTTGGCGAGCGCCTCGCGGTTGTCGAGCATCGCCTCGCGCAGCTTAAAGAGGTAGCCGGCACGCTCCGGTGGCGGCATCTCGCCCCACTCGAAGGCTGCGGCGCGGGCGGCATCGACGGCAGCCTGTACGTCGGCGGCATTGGAGAGGGGCACGTAGGCGAGGGGGGCCTCGGTTGCCGGGTTTGGCACCACCAGCCGCTCGCTCGAAGAGGAGGCGACCCAGTGCCCGTTGATGAAGTTTTTTAGGGTTGCCGGGGCGCTCTGTGCGGCCAAGCTCTCAATCGTTGTTGCCATGGCGAGATTCTCGCTGATCCGCGCCCCGAGCGCAGCCCACGGCGTGATTGTCTCGCGCCACGCACCACCAGAAGGGGGGTATCCTGAGGGGTAAGAGGGCGCGCCTGCGCCTAACCGGCGGGAGGGACCATGAGCGCAGCCAAGAGAACCCCAATGAGTGGGCCAGAGATGGTGGCCCTCTCGAAGCGTCACACCATGACCGAATGGTCTGCGCAGGCTGCAGCGAACCCTATTCCAATTGCCCGCGCGAAGGGCTCCTGGTTCTGGACCCCCGAAGAGGAGAAGTTCCTCGACTTCAACAGCCAGTTGATGTGCACCAACATCGGCCACGGCGATGAGCGTGTGCTGAAGGCCATCACAGATCAGGCGGCCCTCCTCGCCTACGCGAACCCATTTATGGCAACGGAGCCACGCGCCCGACTCGGCGCGAAGCTCGCCGAGATCTGCCCTGGTGATATCGACGCCTTCTTCTTCACCAACGGCGGCGCCGAAGCGGTCGAGAACGCCTTCCGCATCGCGCGCCTCTACACAGGTCGTCACAAGATCGCCGCACGCTATCGCTCGTATCACGGCGGAACCTCTGGAGCGCTCAGCGCAACAGGCGACCCGCGTCGCTGGTTCGCGGAGCCCGGCATGCCTGGCATCTTCCGCATCCCAGACTTCCACGAATTCGGCGCTGCAGAGCCACGACCCGCTGCTGATGTACTTGCGGAGACCGAGAAGATCATTCGCTTCGAAGGGCCGCAGACCGTTGCCGCGATTATTGTCGAGCCGGTTGTGGGCACCAATGGCATCCTCATTCCGCCCGATGGCTATATGCAGGGCCTGCGTGACATCTGCGACCGCCACGGCATTCTGCTGATTGCCGATGAGGTGATGGCCGGATTCGGCCGAACAGGGAAGTGGTTCGCCATTGACCACTCAGGCGTCGTGCCCGACATGATCACCATGGCGAAGGGTTTGACCAGCGCCTATGTGGCACTGGGTGCACTTGGCATGCGACGACCGATCGCCGATCACTTCGCCGAGAAGGTGTTCGGTGGAGGGTTGACCTACAACAGCCATCCGCTCGCCTGCGCGACTGCCCTCGCCACCATCGAGGTCTACGAGGAGGACGACCTGATCACCCGCGCCGCAACGATGGGAAAGACGCTCCGTGCGCATCACGAGCGGATGAAGGCGAAGCACCCCTGCGTCGGTCCAATTCGAAACATTGGCTTGTTCGGAATCATTGAACTCGTGCGCGATCCGAAGACGCAAGAGCCGATCGCGGCGTTCAATACGAGCGCACCAGAGATGGCGGCGCTCGGAGCGCTCTTCCGGAAGAACGGCCTCTATACAATCGTGCGATGGAATGGATTCTTCACGAATCCACCGCTCATCATCACGAACGAAGAGCTCGACTTTGCGTTTGATGTGATCGACCGCGGCCTGACAGAGGTTGACAAGGCCCTCGGGCTGGCATGAGCGACGCTCGCGTCGGCGAGGGAGTGCCACCACCGGTGATTACGGTGGTGCAGCGCGGCCAGATCACCGAGTCGGCACACCGCGGCGATGTGGTCGTGGTGGGCATCGGAGGTCACTTGGCTGCAAGCGTCGGAGAGCCAGATCGACTGATCTCTTTGCGGAGCTCCGTGAAGCCCTTTACCGCAGTGGCGGTGCTCGCCGCAGCAGACGAGGCCGGTCTCACGCTCGACGACGAGATGATCGCACTCGCCTCGGCGAGCCATGCGGGAGCGGACGAGCACACGGCGGTGGCGCAGCGCATGGTTGACATCTTCGGGCTGAACCCAGCACACCTCGTACATGGCCGTCCGCAGAGCTCGCGTGGTGGCAGCGGTGAGCTGCTCGCGCACATGTGCTCTGGGCAGCACCTCTCACTCTTGCTGCTGGCGAAGGCACGTGGATTCGATCCGATTGGGTATGACGCCTTTGATCACCCCGTGCAGCGCGAGCTGCGCACCGTGGTTGGTGAGCTGCTGAGCGTTGACCTACAGGCGGCTCCATGGGGGATTGATGGCTGTGCGATCCCCACCTCGGCGATCCCACTTCGCGCGGCGGCTGAGGGGGCGCGGCGCTGGGCCACCCCGCACGACCCACTCGTACCAGAGCGCTACCGCGCGCTGCTTGAGCGCGTTCGGTTCGCCGCCGTCAGCCACCCGCGCCTCATCTCTGGGGCAGGCTCTCTCGATACCGATCTCATTCGTGGCGGCGAGGGTCTCGTTGTGGCGAAGCAAGGCGCTGAGGGGCTCTGCCTCGTTGGCCTGCCGGGCTATGGCATCGCGGTGCGCACCGAGGATGGTGATGCTGCGGCACGCGCTGGGCGCGTCGCGACCGTAGCCGTACTTGCGGCGATCGGTGCCAGCGTCGCCGCAGCCACATCGCTCGAGGCGCATCGCATCGTGAACCTTGCCGATCCGCGGGGCGGCGCAGCACTCGCCACGGTATCTCCAGCAGCATCGCTTTCGCTGCTTAAGGTTTCGTAGGCCATGTCAGCAGCGAAAATGCGCGTAGAAGTGGCGTGGCGAGTACTTGGTCTCCCTGCTCGGCCATCTGCACTTGCCATCAAGATCTCCTTCCGCCGATTAGCAAAGTCAACGCATCCTGATGCAATTGGGGGTGGTGAGGCGACGACTTTGCAGTTCGCGCGGATCACAGAGGCGCATGAGGTTGCACTCGCAGACGCGATTGCCGCGGGACGACTCGTTGGGCCCGGTCGTGATCAGCCAGCAAATCGCCCAACACCGGCGCCTCGCCGTGCAGCGCAGCCGCCGCGACCGAAGTCTGGCGCACAACCGACAGCGAGTGCACGTCCCGGCTCCACGACATATGACGGAGCGACGGAGGAGGAACCGGTCTGGGATGGAGCCGCCTGGGTTGGCGCGGACTCGGGCACGTACTGGACCGTCAATCCGCGCGAGTATGCCGACCCTCGCAAGCATGGCCCCGAGTATCGAGCCCGAGGAAAACGACCTGTTCGGCGAACGCCGCGCGAACGCACGCAAGCGGAACCTGTTGCGCGACCTCAGAGAGCAGGTACACGTGGCGTGGAACGAACTACCTCACTCGCCGTTGGCGCAGCCTCGCTCGTTCTCATTGCGGTGCTGGTGAGCGGCTCACTTCGCCTGCTCGCGGCTGCGGCCCTCTTTGCACTCCTCGCGTTTGCGGCCGTGAGCCGGCGTCGTAGGTAGGATCAGGGCTATGGCAACCACACGTCGAGCAGCTATCACAGCGGCGGCGCAGGAGTACCTGCTCGCCTTCCGCAGCCACAGCGACGATGAGGGGGTCACCCCGTCACTCGTCGCGAAGGATCTCGAGGTCAGCAAGCAGGCGGCCGCTGAGATGTTCCGCCGACTCGCCGATGACCGACTGATCGCGCCGTGCAGCGGGCATGCGCGGCTCTGGAAACTCACCACGTCAGGCGAGAGCGCCGCCGATGCCGTCTTCCGCCGGCACGCGCTTCTAGAGTGGCTACTGACGGGCGTCGTCGGTATGCCGTGGGCGGCGGCCGATGTAGAGGCGCGACGACTGCACTCATCGATCTCGCCCGAGTTTGAGACGCGCCTCGATGAGATGCTCGGCCATCCGCAGACTTGCCCGCACGGGAATCCGATCGATCGGGCAACCGAAGCTCGGCGCCCGAAGGGGGAGCCACTCGCATCACTCGAGGCGGGTGAGGCGGCCACGATCTATCGCGTTACCGAGGCGGCCGAGGCTGACGCCGCACTGCTCAGCTACCTCGAGGCACGTGGGCTCGTCCCTGGCGCAAAGATCACCGTCCTCTCTCGGAGCGCATCGCTGGATTCGCTCACGCTGGATGGGCCGATCGGTCGAGCCTCACTTGGCCTCCGTCCCGCTGCGCTCGTGCACGTCATACGCGGTGCCGTTGATGCTGCCCTCTTCCACCAGATTCCGGTCCGACCATGAGTGACGTCGTGCGCGTTCGCATTGCGCCGAGCCCAACAGGGCCGTTCCACATCGGTACGGCGCGAACAGCGCTCTTCAACCTGCTCTTCGCACGTCGCCATGGCGGCACCTACATCGTGCGCGTCGAAGACACGGACACGGCTCGCTCCACCAAGGAGTTTGAGGCGGACATCCTTGCTGGTCTTGCCTGGCTCGGCCTTGCCGCCGACGAGGGGGTGGTTGCGGAGGGGGAGCGTGGTGAAAGTGGCCCTTACAGACAATCTGAGCGCAGTGAGCGATACACCGCTGTAGCAAATGAGCTGCGCGCTAAGGGGCTGACCTACCCCTGCTTCTGCACCCCAGGCGATCTCGACGCAGAGCGCAAGGCTCGTGAAGCCGCCAAGCTGCCGCCGCGCTACTCCGGACGCTGTTCCGCGATCCCTGCCGAAACCTCAGCCGCCCGTATCGCAGCAGGTGAGTCGGCGGCCCTGCGGTTCCGAATTAAGCCTGGCGTGGTCGTAATTGAAGATCTTGTCCGCGGGCGAGTGGAGATTGACAGTGACGCGCTGGGTGGCGACCTGGTGATCTTGCGCGCCGACGGCACGCCGCTCTATCACTTCACCGTTGTGGTCGACGATGCCGACATGGGGATCACCCATGTCATTCGCGGCGAAGATCACCTCTCCAACACGCCGAAGCACATCCTCCTCTTTGAGGCGCTCGGCGTGCCGCTGCCGAAGTTTGCCCACCTGCCGCTGATCCTGAATCCAGACCGAACGAAGATGAGCAAGCGCAAGAGCCAGACCGCCCTCGTCGACTATCGGGCTGAGGGCTTCCTGGTTGAGGCGCTGATCAACTTCCTGGCACTGCTCGGCTGGTCAACGGGGAGCGAAGATGAGGTGCTCTCCATTGACGAGCTTCAGGAGCGGTTCAACCTCGAGCATGTGCAGAAGGCCGGCGCGGTGTTTGACCGCACCCGACTGGAGTGGCTCAACGGCCAATGGATTCGACGGCTGAGCAACGAGGAGCTGCTCGTGCGACTACGCCCCTTCTACGAGAGTGCTGCAGTTGACGGCACGTTGCAGCGAGCGGCCTCCGATGCGGAAATAGTCGCCCTCATCCCGTTGATTCGAGATCGCATTCCGCTCCTCTCGTCGGCTGTGGCGCTCACCGACTTCCTCTTCGCCACGGCGTTGGAGCACGATCGTGCCGCGCTGGTACCGAAGCGTTGGGATGCTGCCACCACCCTGCAGGCGCTTGCAGCGGCGCGCCCGCTGATCGCTGAGACGATTGGCGAGGGCGAACAACCCCTCCTTGATGCTGAAGATTCGCTCGAGGCGCAGCTCCGGGCGCTGGCCGAGTCGTCGGGCTGGAAGTCGGGCGACCTTTTCATGGCCCTTCGCGTTGCGGTGACGGGGCGAACGGCAACACCACCACTTTTTGACAGCATGCGCCTCCTCGGTCGCACTCGCGTGCTGGCGCACCTCGACGCCGCCATCGCACTGGTGAGTGGCAACTAGCGTTTACATGGCGATAACACCCTCCCGTCAGAGTTTCGCCGTGGCTGAACAACCGATCAAAATCCTGCTGGTTGAAGATGAGCGGGCTCTTCGTGAAGCGCTTGCCGATGCGCTGTCGAGTGAAGGGTTCGTTGTCACCCAGGCTGAGACTGGCGCTGTAGGGCTCGCCGCCTTTCGCGCCGCTCCACCAGATCTGATCCTGCTCGACCTGATGCTCCCCGAGATGGGTGGCATCGAGGTCTGCCGTTCGATTCGCAGCAGCTCCCAGGTGCCGATCATCATGGTCACAGCAAAGGCATCTGAGGCCGATCGCGTTAGTGGCCTTGACCTTGGCGCCGATGACTATGTGACGAAGCCGTTCTCGTCGCGCGAGCTGATTGCGCGCATTCGCGCCGTGCTTCGCCGCGCTGAGGCTGATCCGAGCCCCGCGGCCCAGGGTGCCCGTCTTCGCGTCGGCGAGGCGGAGGTTGACCTCGAGGGGCAACGAGTGCTGCGCGACGGCGCGGTGGTGCACCTCAAGCCGAAGGCCTTCCAGCTGTTGGCGTTCCTCATTGAGAACACGGGTCGTGTGTATACCCGCGAGCAGCTCCTCGACAAGGTGTGGGGCTACGACTATGCCGGCGAAACACGCACGGTAGACGTGCACATGCACGCCCTGCGCCAGGCCATGGAGGCGATCCCAGCCGAGCCGGTGGCCCTCCAGACCGTTCGCGGGATCGGCTACGTCCTCCGCCGCCCAGCCTGATCCACACACTCCTCCTGAACGAGAGCCCCGCGCGCGGGTAGGATTGACCACATGCGCATGAGTGAACTCTTCTTTACGACCCTCCGGGAGGACCCCGCCGACGTGGAGATGCCCTCGCATCGGCTCCTGCTCCGTGCCGGGTACATTCGGCCGCTCGGTGCCGGAATCTACTCGCTCCTCCCACTCGGCATGCGCGTCAATATGCGCGTCACCCAGGTGATCCGTGAAGAGATGAATGCGATCGGCGCCCAGGAGATGCTGATGCCGGTCGTGCATCCCGCCGACCTGTGGCGCGAGACGGGGCGCTACGACCAGATCGGCCCAGAGATGGGCCGCTTCAACGATCGCGGTGGCCGCGACATGGTCCTGGCGATGACGCACGAGGAGGTCGTGACCGACCTGCTGCGCAAGCTGATCAACTC